>NZ_DATNPA010000138.1:0-8404 GCF_036703385.1 Allocoleopsis sp.
GGGAAGGGGGCTGGGGGTTAGGTCTAACGTTGATTTTTCCACATGACGTGAACAGTCAGGCTACCCGTTGGAATCATCACATTTAGCCTCAGACAACCAGAGAACTCCCTCTCGTTTGGGATTTCCTCTACTGGCATCGAATTTCAGGGATTTCAGCTACCGTAGATTTTCTTCATTCCTTAACCCTGAAGCGTTGATGAAGAAAACTAATCTTATAACATAACATCTACCAAAGATAAATACACCATAATTTTACAAAATCCTAACAAAATCATCCTGAGTCCCGGCAATACCGAAGGAATATTGGTAAGTACAGGACTGAGAAGCAGACATGTACTCAGTCGCGCGAAAAGTTGCAGGAAAAGGATGAACGCCAAATTGTTGAGTATTAGTCTCGTGCCCATGCTGCTAATAGGATCGGGTCAAGTCCTAGCAAGTGTTAGGTCTAATAATCCAGAAAACTGGCACCTATCTAGACTTAGTCAGAGAAGTTATCAGGCTAGACTTGGTACTCAACAACCACCACCGCTTTACCTCGCTGCCAAGGATGATCAAAAAAAGGAGTGCCAGTGGCTGGGCTTATGTGATGGTAAAGATAAAAAGAAGAAATAAAGGGGCATCTTTTTCTCTGCATCGAGCTGGCTTAGAACAAGACAGGCGCGATCAAATCTACTGAAGAAGGAAGATGACTACTAATGGGACTCGATCTACCTAGATTTTATAGAGCCTGTAATCCCAGCAAACCCCTTGTCATGGGGAAGAGCGAAGATCGGCAATACTATATTGATTTTTCCTCAGTCCGAGGCAACAAAATCATTGAGTCACTCAAGCGAACGATTACCCTCATTTCACCAGATGAGCCAACCTGTCAGTTATTTACAGGACATATTGGTTGTGGTAAATCCACCGAATTGCTCAAACTAAAAGCAGAGTTAGAGCAAGCAGGGTATCATGTGGTTTATTTTGAGTCGTCTCAAGACTTAGACATGGCTGACGTGGATGTGACAGATATTTTGCTGAGCATCGCCGGTCAGGTGAGTGAAAGTCTGGAGCAGATTAAAATTAAGCTGAAACCCGGATACTTCGCCAATCTCTTTACTGAGATTGCTGATTTTTTGCAAACTCCAATTGAGTTTGAAACAGAAGCAGAGTTATCCATCGGGATTGGCAAAATTACAGCCAAAACCAAAGAAAGTCCAAAGCTGCGACGGCGCTTGAGGGAATATCTGGAACCGCGCACAGCTGGGATTTTGGAATCCATCAACAAAGAAATCCTCGATCGCGCAACAACGGAACTCCAGCGACGGGGCAAAGCTGGATTAGTCGTGATTGTAGACAACCTCGATCGCCTCGATATTCGCACCCTCCCCTCCGGACGCACGCAACCGGAGTATTTATTCGTGGATCGGGGGGAACAGTTGAGAAAACTCAATTGTCACGTTGTCTATACCATTCCCCTATCGTTGATTTTCTCCAATGATTGCGAAACCCTCAAGAGTCGGTTGGGTGGTGGCATTCCCCCGACAATCTTGCCGATGGTGCCGATCCGACGGCGCAATGGCACAGAATACGAGGCGGGTATGGCACTCTTGCGAAAGATGGTGATGGTAAGAGCCTTCCCCAACGAACCCAGTGAAAAACAGCTAGAGTTGATCACAGAGGTGTTTGATGAACACCAGACCTTAGACCGCTTGTGCCGCATTAGTGGGGGTCATGTGCGGAACTTATTGGGGTTGCTATTTGGTTGCCTCCGGCACGAGAATCCACCGATCTCGCGTGAGTGTTTAGAGGCTGTAATTCGGGAAAGCCGTGATTACCTGACCTCATCCATTGATGAAAATGAGTGGAAGTTACTGTTTCAGGTGGTACAAAATCAAACGGTAAGGGGAGACGTGGAATACACAACCCTATTACGCAGCATGTTTGTGTTTGAATACCGCGACAAGGATGGAACTTGGTTTGGGCTTAATCCGGCGCTACAAGAGACGCAGCAATTTAAATTATGGTTGAAACACAACGACCATCAGATATCGGGGTATACAACGAACGCTCTTTAAAAGCGCTTGATCGCGCGATCGCATTTTCACAAGGGGAGTTTTCCCTGGTGTTAGTGCGCTGCAACTATAAGCGCCTGCGAGAGCGCATCCTGCGTCAGCTGCGAGAACTCTCGGAGAATCACTATGAAATTCGCTCTTTAGACCTCCCATCATCAGTCACAACGCTTTACACCACCATCCAAGCCTACGGGCATGGGGAATTGGAGCCGGAAAACACAAAAGGCCAAAGGCAAAAGGTAAAACCAGGGACAGGTACAGTTCTTAGTGCAGGGGAAGAAGTTGTTACTCATCTCTCACCAGACAATTCTCCCCCTGCCTTCCCTGCTTCCTTTGCCCTATTCATCCTGGGGCTAGAGTCTGTAGAATCTCTTGAAGACCTGCTAACTTCTACCAATCAAGTACGGGATGAGTTTCGCAAACGGTTACCCTTCCCGCTAGTCTTGTGGGTGAATGATGAGGTGTTGCAAAAACTGGTACGGTTTGCGCCGGATTTTGCCAGTTGGGCAGCTACCCCGATTAAGTTTGAAATTGCCAGCAGTGAATTAGTTGATTTCCTGCGCCAAAAGGCAGACTCCCTGTTCCAAACCGTGTTACATGGGGGTACTGGTCGGTATGCACCTTGGCGGGTTTGTACGCACCATTCATTCCTAAATCTAGCAACTGATTGCCGATCGCGCCTTGAACTCGATTCTGCCTTAAAAGATTTGCAAAGTCATGGCGTCGCCATTGAGCCCGCGCTACAAGCGGGTTTGGAATTTGTCCTCGGTCAATATGACTATGCCAGCGATCTGATTGATTCTGCTGTTACCCGTTACCAAAAAAGCTTGAGGTTTTGGCGTGCCAGCAATAATTTAGAACGGCAGGGAGTTTTGTTATTTCATCTAGGCTTATGTTACTGCCGTCAAGCTGACTTGCATCGATCGCAACGACACCGCAACTTAGAGGAAGCATGGCCTTATCTCCAGCAATGCGTAGAGGTGTTTAACCAGGCAAAGCGTCCTGATTTAGTTGCTCAGTTTATCACTCAACTCGCCGAGGTACTCGAACGCCTGCAAGCGTGGGATATCCTGAAAAGCGTGGCGCAAAAGTCCCTGAGCTTACATCAAACCTATGGCTCCAAGGCACAGCTTGCTCAGGATTACGGCTTCCTGGCTGAGGCGTCACTCAGGCAGTCTAAGTGGATAGAGGCGAACACCCATGCGCAAAAAGCCCTCTCTATTTTGGCAGAAGTCTCAGACCCGCCGCGCGTGAATCAAGGCTTACATCGATTTTTGCTCGCCCAGTTATATGAATTATTTTTAGTCAAAGCTCAGCGACAACAGGGGCTGCGGCAGGAGGCTCAACATCACCTGGAAGTAGCCAGCTTGGGACTGACTCATGCGATCGCAAAAAGTGAACACCGCTACGAACCGCAGCGTTACCTGCATTTATTGGAAGAGCTGCACTGTCTCTACTTCGAGCAAGGTCAATACTTAGAAGCATTTCAGATTAAGCAAGAACAACGAGCGGTAGAACAGCTGTATGGCTTCCGTGCCTTCATTGGAGCCGGTCGCCTACAACCCCGACGCCCGCTGACGAACCCAGCCTTGGCACCGGTCGAGCAGCAAGAGATTGTTGCCCAGGAAATTGAAGCATCCGGGCGCAAGCAAGACGTGCAGCGCTTAATCGAACAAATGACCCGATCCGATCGCAAACTCACGGTGATTCACGGTCAGTCTGGAGTCGGGAAGAGTTCGATTGTGTTAGCCGGATTGGTACCCGCACTCAAACACAGAACCCTTGGCGATCGCATTGCCTTACCCATTGTCCCGCAATTTTACACCGATTGGATTGGGGAATTGAGAAACGCTTTGGCTCAAGCGCTGTACGAATTTGATAGCAATGCAGGTGAACAGCCGATTAATTTGCGCTTAAAACCCAGCCAAGATGCTCAACCAAAAATCCAAACCATCCTTGAACAGCTACGGCAAAACGCTGAACATAACTTATTAACCATTCTGATTTTCGACCAATTTGAAGAATTTTTCTTTGTTTCCAGTCTCTCTCAGCGCTTCCTCTTTTATGAATTTTTAAATGATTGCCTGAATATTCCTTTTGTCAAAGTCATTCTCTCACTCCGGGAGGATTATCTCCACTATTTACTGGAAATTGAGCAATTAAATGTCCTAGAAGTCATTAACAACAATCTTCTGGATCGCTCGATTCGCTATCCTTTAGGAAACTTTTCGTTAGAGGACGCCCGTGCCGTTATTCAAAGCTTAACGGAACGTGCCCATTTTTATTTAGAAGCGGCTCTGATTGATGAATTAGTCCGAGATTTAGCGGATGGAGTGGGTGCGGTTCGTCCCATTGAGTTGCAAGTGGTAGGCGCTCAACTGCAAGCAGAGAACATTACAACCCTTGAGCAGTATCAGCAATCTGGGCCTAAACAAAGACTCGTTGAGCGATTTTTAGAAAAGGCCATTCAAGATTGTGGGCCAGAAAACGAACATGCCGCTTGGGGCGTCTTGCACTTACTTACAGACGAAAATGACAATCGTCCTCTCAAAACTCGTGCAGAATTAGCCGCAGAATCAGATATCGATTCTGAACAATTAGATTTAATTTTAGAGATTTTAGAGAAATCTGGATTGGTCTTTTTGTTGCCAGAAGTTCCGGCAAACCGTTATCAACTGGTTCACGATTATCTGGTCGAGTTTATCCGCTATAAAAAGCAGCTAAAAATCAAAACAGAATTAGAGAAGCTACGCCAGGAAAACAAACAAAGCCAAAATGAAATTGAGCAGCTTCGAGCTGATTTGAGAGAGAAGGAACTCCGAGCCCAACTGGCCCAAGCCACAGCTAAACAGAGGAAAGCGGAGGAGCAGCTCAACCAAGTTCTGAAAAAAAACCTGCGAGAAGCACGTAACGTGGGAATGGCACTGTTCACCATTACGATTATTGCTGCTGTATTAGGGTTACGAGCTGCGATCGGCGAAGCCAATGCCCAGTTAAATGCTCTCTCGGCTTCCTCAGAAGCGTTGGTGGCTACCAACCGACCGTTTGAAGCTTTGCTCAAAGGCATTAGGGCAGGCAGAGATTTGAAACGCTCTTTAGGAGCAACCGCAGAGACTCAGACGCGAGTTGTGACAGCTCTACAGCAAGCGGTATATGGTGTGAGAGAGTACAACCGTTTAGAGGGGCATAAGGATTGGGTCAGTAGTGTGAGTTGGAGTCCTGACGGTCAAATCCTTGCCTCGGCAAGTAAAGATAGCACCGTCAAGCTCTGGAAAGCGAACGGCACCTTACTAAAAACCCTAGCAGGTCATAAAGGTGGGGTCTATAGCGTCACGTTTAGCCCAAATGGTCAGCTGCTTGCCTCTGCTAGTGAAGACAAAACGGTGAACCTTTGGAGTAGTGGCGGTGTCCTGCTCAACACGTTCAAGGGTCATACAGCTCCGGTTTCGAGTGTTAGTTTTAGCCCCGACGGCAACATCATTGCTTCTGCGAGTTGGGACAACACGGTGAAACTCTGGAATACCAACGGTGTCTTGCTGAAAACTCTCAAGGGACATACGGATCGGGTTTTGGGGGTGAGTTTTAGCCCCGATGGCCAGCTGATTGCCTCTGCGAGTAAAGATCAGACCATTACCCTGTGGCGTCGAGATGGCACCTTCCTGAAAAGCTGGAAGGCTCATGATCGGGCGGTAATGAGTGTGAGTTTTAGCCCGGATAGCCAGATGCTGGCGAGTTCAAGTGCGGACAACACGGTGAAACTTTGGCGTCGGGATGGGGTTCGGATGAAAACCTTGACCAGCCATAAGAATTGGGTTATTAACGTTACATTCAGCCGCGATGGTCAGACCCTTGCCAGCGCCAGTGCGGACAACACGGTTAAACTCTGGCGTCGGGATGGCACGTTGATTGAAACCCTAAAAGGGCATGGCAATTTGGTTCAAGGTGTGAGCTTCAGCCCCGACAGTCAGACGATTGCCAGTGCCAGTGCCGACAATACAATTAAACTGTGGTACCGTGATACCCGATTACTTAAAGCCCTCAAGGGACATACGGAATCAGTAAATAATGTGAGTTTGACGCCCGACGGCAAGACCATTGCCACTGCCAGTGATGACCATACGGTGAAACTTTGGGGTCGAGATGGCGTGTTGATTTCCAGTTTTGAGGCACATCAAGATGCGGTGAATCATGTGAGTTTCAGCCCCGACGGCAAGACTCTTGCTACTGCAAGTGATGACAAAACGGTCAAACTCTGGAAAGCAGATGGTACCTTGCTACATACGTTAGTAGGGCATGAAGAGCCGGTTACTAGTGTAAGTTTCAGTCCCGACGGGAAGACCATTGCCTCTAGCAGTGCTGACAAGACAGTGAAACTTTGGAGGTCGGATGGCACTTTCCTGAAAACCTTGACAGGTCATAACGGTGAGGTGAGGGGCGTGAGTTTCAGCCCGGATGGGGAGTTCATTGCCACGGCGAGTGAAGACAAAACGGTGAAATTGTGGCGGCGCGAGGGTCAGTTGTTAACCACCTTGCAAGGGCATAATGGTGCGGTCAATTGGGTGAGTTTTAGTCCCGATGGCAAGTTACTTGCTTCGGCAAGTAGTGATGGAACGGTGAATCTCTGGAAGCGGGAGAGTTGGACTCGCACTCGCAATCCCATTGCCGCCTTCACGGTATCACAAAGAGCGATTACCCAAGGGGTACCGCCAAGGGCGATCGCAACCTTAAAAGGGCATAATGGTGCTGTAAATTGGGTGAGTTTTAGCCCCGATGGCAAGTTAATTGCTTCTGCTAGTGAAGATAAAAAGGTGAATCTCTGGAGTCGAGACGGCAATTTAATTAAGACGTTAGAGGGTCACAGCGCTGACGTTTATGGGGTAAGTTTCACGCCAGATGGCAAGTGGTTAGCCTCCGCTAGTGCCGATACAACCGTGATTCTGTGGAATTTGGATTTAGACAATCTGCTAGAGCGGGGTTGTAGTTGGCTGCATGATTATCTGAATAATCCGAATCGCACCAGGATTAGCGAGCAGATTAGCGTAGGGGTTCCGGATAGTGTTAGCGTGGCAGGCAAAGGTAGCACACAAGCGGTAGCGACACCAGAAGATAAGGAGCTAACAACAACAACGGTAGGAACTTCAGCAAGTTCTGGGGACTCTAGTGCTTTATGTGAGGGGATTAGAGTGGTTCCACTCAGAGGTCTGCGTAGTCCGTAAATCTTAAGTAGAGGGACTTAATTATTTGTAGGATGGGTAGAGCGTGAGCGCAACCCATCAAACCGTTGTTAATGATGTTGTTTAATTCGGTTCTTCTACTTAGGGCTTGCTGCACAAGCCGGAAACCCTTAGCCATCAGTACTTTTAGCGGCAGCGACGGTTGTTGAGTTTCTCGGAAATCTGGTAAAATCTGACAAAATCCTTGTACCTGCACCAGGGAAAATGTACCGAAAACTTGACTCACCCCCCACCCCACCGTCCAAGTTTGAGTTACCGTTTGAGGGAAAATTATCACAAGATAACCGTTGGGTAAGGATGGCTAATCTGATACCCTGGGATGAATTTGAACAGGAATACGCCAAAAACTTATAGAAACCTGGCTCGGAAAAATTACTTGCAAGTTGCCAAAAAACGGAGGCCGTCAAGAAAACAAAGAAAAAAGGCAATTAGGAAGCAACTGCAATAGACTTATCCGCAAATGCGAAATGCTTACTGTAAAATGGTTTTAGCGATTTGCGAACCGCCGTAGGCATCGCCAGCGCTCAATCAACGTAAGCATGAGACTTTGAGGGGAAAATTCAGGCTAAATCATCAGAAATGGGTGCAAACAATGGCGATTACAAATTAATTTTTCATCGGCAAATTTAATTATTAAGGGCTAAGATAACTGAACGATTAAGTCGTAATCTGACTAATCCGCAAACTGTCATTATTACTTGACTATAGCGATGACGAGATAAACGAAATCTATCACTAGCTACTCGAAATATTTTCACGCGACCTATTAGGTGTTCAACGCCTATTCTTCTTGATGATAATTGTTTGTTTTCTTCTTTTTGGGCTTCGGGAATTTCGGCTTTTCTTGGTTTTTTGTGAGGTTTCTTTAGGTGACATTTCTGGTTTACGCCCACCACCAGGAGCAATGATCCGAACTTTCTTTTTCTCAATTTCTGCCTGTTTCTGTAAATGACGTTGTTCGGCTAAAGCTACTAATGCTAAAAAAGGCTCATAATCAATACCGATTAGTCGTTTGGCTTCTTGGGGATGTGATTCGATTCTTGCTAAAGGGCTTGTCATTACTAGCTGTAAAAATCTTTGATTGTTCTTTATTGTTTCACACAGTTTATATTAAGG
>NZ_DATNPA010000139.1:0-6004 GCF_036703385.1 Allocoleopsis sp.
CGCCCCCCTAACCCCCCAATTCTGGGGGGAACATGAGTTCAAAGTCCCCCAATTTTGGGGGATTTAGAGGGCAAATTCCACAGGAGAGCGCTTAAGTCAGTGACATTCAACCTAACCCCCAGTTCCTCACTAAAGTCCTCAGTCTCATCTGCGGCGATCGCTCCGGCTTCCCTACAAAGGTTGGGGAAACAATCAAAGCCTCTCTTCTGCTAGGAGAGAGGTTTTTCAGAGAGGTCTACCTGTAGAGCAACTCACTTTACTTTTCAGTAAGCCTAAGGTTGAATTTTCCCATCAGGCATTTCTGTACCAGTTAAGATTGCTTTATTCAACTGATCTGGCTGAATATTCTGCGACCCACGCAGCCTTGCTTCGCTGAGGTCTGTGTTAGTGAGGTTTGCCAGATGTAGACAAGTTCCACCTAAATTTGCTTCTTTCAGGAATATTCCAGTTAGATTGGCTTGACGCAGGTTTATCGCGCCAAAATCTCTTTCCCCAGCTGCGTATTTGCTCAGAAGTTCATCGATGTTCATATCATCTAGTTTTCAACACCCACTGGTACACTATTACTTCGTCTCCATCCAGTTTTGGCCCGCATGAACATCAACCATTAAGGGCACACTCAACTTAACGGCTGATTCCATCGTTTCTCGAATTTTTGGCTGCAATTCTTCCCAAACATCTGGATGAACTTCAAAGACTAATTCATCGTGAACTTGCAAGAGTAAACGTGCCTTTTCCTGATAGTCCTGCAAGAGCTTATGCACATTTGCCATCGCAATTTTGATGATGTCGGCACTTGAGCCTTGAATGGGAGCATTCGCCGCCGCACGTAACAAACCGGCATCATATTGGTCGCGTACTCCAATTTTATTGAGTTCAATCTCCTGAGGATTTTTGCCTTTGAGGTGGCGTAGGTTACCACTGTTGAACTCGAAATAGCGGCGACGTCCTAGAAGAGTTTCAACATAACCTTGTGCGATCGCTTCTCGTTGTAACTGCTGCAAGTACGCAAAAACCTTGGGATAGCGCTGGTTAAACCGCTCAATAAACTTCTTCCCTTCCGTTGCACTGACTCCCGCTTCCCGCGCAAAGCGTTGCGCTCCCATCCCATAAATCACACCAAAGTTAATGGTTTTACCCAAGCGGCGTTCATCTGGCGTCACCGTTTCCTTTTCAAACAATAACCTCGCCGTTACCGTGTGAACATCTTCCTGGTTTTGATACGTTTCAACGAGTACTGGCTCTTGACTGAAGTGTGCCAAGATACGTAACTCAATTTGAGAATAATCTGCCGCTGCCAGCAACCAACCCGGTTCTGGAATAAACCCTTGCCGAATTTTTCGACTAAAGGCGGTACGGATAGGAATATTCTGCAAATTTGGATTAGAAGACGACAGACGCCCTGTGCTTGTCGCCGTTTGGTTAAAATCGGTATGCACCCGCTGCGTATCCGGACGTACTAGCGCAGGTAACGCATCCACATAGGTTGATTTCAACTTAGATAACGTGCGGTGTTCCAAAATTGCATCTACAACCGGATGATCACCAGAAAGCTTTTCTAACGTTGCAGCATCTGTAGAGTAGCCTGTCTTTATCTTTCGCGACTTTTTGCGATCTAACCCCAATTTTTCAAACAGCAACTCGCTCAACTGTTTAGGAGAACCTAAATTGAATTTTTCTCCCGCTGCCTCATAAGCTCGCTGTTCAATGGCTCCTAAATCTTTTTCCAGCTGTTGCGATAGTTCCTTAAGATAGGCGGTATCAATGCGAATGCCTTGATATTCCATCTCTGCTAAGACGGGTTCCAAAGGCTGTTCAACATTTAATAACAGCTCGTACAGTTTTGGAGCTGCCTCCAGTTTTTCGCGTAACTTGGGAACCAGGCAAAACGTCGTGTAGGCATCCATACCGCAGTAATCTGCAACCGCCTGGATACTCACATCAGCAATTGTCTTACCTTTTGGGACTAATTCTGAGTAACTTTTAGGGTTTATCCCCAAATACTTCTGTGATAGCTCGGTAAGGTTATGGCTGGTATCTGGATTGAGGACATAACTTGCCAGCATCGTGTCAAATATAACCCCTGCTAGCTGAATGCCTTGACAGCGCAATACTAAGCGGTCAAATTTGGCATTCTGTAAGGCTTTGGGATACTCTGCACTCTCTAGAATTGGGCGAAGCGCTGCTAGAACTGTATCTTTATCTAAGTTGTTGCCCTCTCTATGACCAATGGGAATATAGGCAATTTCCACATCTAACGGCTGAATTTCACCTTTGCCTCCCTCCTCAGTTTCTCCCCTTTTATCCAGGGGGGAGACTTCACTCAAAGTCCCCCTCTTTAAGGGGGATTTAGGGGGATCTAAATCTGATGGGTTAGAGGCAAAGCAGCAGCCAATTCCTACCAACTGGGCGTCTCGTGGTTCTAAATCGCTGGTTTCTGTGTCCCAGGCAACAGGGATTGCTGGATTAGTGCAGTTTCGTAACTGCTTAACTAACTGAGCTAACTTTTCAGGTGTATTGATGATGGTGGGTTGAATTCCAGACTGATTAGAAGAGGTTTGTTTCTGATATTCTTCGGTATCCGCTGCACTGAAAAACCAAAGGTCATTGTCTTCTGGTTCCAGCGCTGAGGGTACGGTAGACTCTGCTGCTACAGATTCTGGTTGTGAGGCTTCGGTATGCTGGGTCTGTTCCGGAGTTGGGGTTTCCTCAACCGCTCTACCACCAAAAATTTGCTGAAGTTGGTCAATTTTGCCCAAAAAAGTCTGAAACTCCAGTTTTTCTAGCAGGGGTTTCAGGACAGCAGTATCAAATCCCTCTAGCTTGCCATCTTCTAGTTCGATGTTTACTGGGGCATCAAATTTCAACTGAGCAAGATAGCGGGAATGCTGTGCATCTTGTTTCCCAACTTCTAGCTTGGTCTTGGTAGCGCCTTTAATCTCGTCCAAGGAAGCATAAATTCCCTCAAGGGAGCCAAAACGCTCTAGCAACTGGATAGCCGTTTTGTCCCCAATCCCTTTGACTCCAGGAATATTATCGGATTTATCACCACAGAGGGCTTTGTAGTCTACAACTTGGGCAGGTGTGATGCCCAGTTTCTCCTTAACCTGTTCTGGGCCAAATTCCGTTGGACCCGTAGAACGTCCCCGCTTCAAAAAATCTGTGCTGAGATACAGAATACTGATGTTTTTTTCGGGATCGATTAGCTGATATAAATCGCGATCGCCTGTTAAAATTTTGACTCGATAACCCTTTTCACTAGCTTGTATCGCTAACGTTGCCAAAACGTCATCTGCCTCATAACCCGGAGAAGTAACCACCGGCACTCTTAATGCCGCGAGCAACTCCTGAAGATTTGCTACATCGGGGATGAAGTCTTCGGGTGTTTCAGGTCGGCCGGCTTTGTAGGTATCATCCGCTTCGTGGCGAAACGTTGGCTCTTTCGTGTCAAAGGCAACTGCCATCGATTGCGGTTGCTCTGATCCCATGACCTCTAACAGCGACTTGAGAAAGCCAAAGCAGACACTCGTGGGAATTCCTGTCTTTTGGGTGCGCAGTCCACCGTCTCGCCCCTTGGCAAAGGCAAAGTAGGAACGAAAGGCTAACGAATGACCGTCAACCAGTATCAATAGCGGTTGCTCTACCGATGAGGCGTCGGCAGCAGCTTCAGGGTTGGGGGCAGGGTTGGATTGAGACATAGCCCCATTTTAGCCAGTTCCTTCTCCACTCACCCTCTCCTCTTGTTGAGGTAGTGAAAGAAAAAAGCAGTTGGATCTCCCCGCCAACTGCTTTAAAAGTCACTGAGTAAACCTTGTATTTCAAGATTCCTATTTGTATCTGATTTAACAGCTCCCTGTCTAGAAGTTTGGCATCTCTTGTCGAAAGCTTTATGCATTTCCCGATTTATATAAAGTTTTTGTGGAAACTACTGTCACCACTAGCGGGGACAAAAGTCAACAGAGCCTTAAGTTTACAAGCTTTTTACCCTCCTCAGGGTTGAAAAAGTAAGTACAACTACTTATCCAATTGTTCACAGTGAGCAGTTTGCTCCGTGACACTGTTGATAAAACTGCCTAAACCTCAAGTAGGAAACTTTTACGAAGATTTTCCTTCTTTTGGTTTAACAGAAGTACCCAAATCGGGGGATGGTCATTTTGTCAAACACTTGTTACGCTTTGTAATAACAGCAGTAGAGGCTGAGCTAGCTCACCGACACTGACGCCTTACCCAGTCAGGGCTTTTGTAGACCACAATGTTCCTTCCTTTTATCTAGTTAGCAAGGAGTTAACTATGTCTGGACCCGTCAAACTCTCATTGGAACAACAATTTAGCATCCGCTCTTTCCAAACTCAGGTTGACCAGATGAGCCGTGAGCAAGCCCAAGATTTCTTGGTCAAGCTCTATGAGCAAATGATGATGCGTGAAAACATGTACAAAGAGTTTCTGAAGCACGAATGGGGACTAGGGGCAAATCCTCAGTTTGAGTCGTAGTAGCCCTGTCTGTAGTGGGCGACCTCCGTCTCTTGCTCGGTTCCGCGCTCGGAAAGGAGCTGGGGATGCTGGGGCGTCAACTCAAGTGCAAAAACGACAATTTTCTAAACTAGGTTGATAGCACTATGTTGCTGCATTTTCAGGAATTTTTGGCAGAAAGCACCGCTTGCGGGTGTAAAAGCTGAAACCAAAGCCAAAAATTTTTAAATGAGAACGTCTGAGGTTATCGCTTAACCTTCATGAGACAATGTCTGGGTTCGTGTCCTCCCTTCAAGAATCTAGAATCCAAGACCAATCAATTCATGAACTATAAGTTTTAAAGAATTCGTCACTCATCCTTTTGAAGCAGTAAGGAGGAGAGCCCTTGATGGTAGTGTTAGGAAAAAGCCATCTGCTCTGCTTATGTTTCAGCGTTGCTTAATCTGCACAAATTTTTCTGACGGTTTATATCGGCTTGTGGAGTTTGTGCCTAGTTTGGCAGCTGGCGGTATCCAGCAGATCATTTTTTTGCATAGTGTTCCTTTGTGGGAAGAAGGAGAAATCCCTCGAATAGACCAAGAAGCGATAGAGAAGGCACGCGATCGCTTCCAAAAAAGTCTGAAAAATGTCCCAGAGGGAGTGGAAGTCAAGATTGAGGTTCCTTCTGGGCGTGCAATCGATACAATCCCCAAGGTGGCAAAGCAATATCAGCCAGATGTCATCCTGACGGGAATGCCAATTCAGAGCTTGTTGCAAGAAAAGCTGTTTGGCAGTACAGCATCCGGTTTGGTGAGAGCATGTGTTACTCCGCTACTGATGGTGCGATCGCAACTCATTTCAACTTACACCCGTGAAGAACTCGATCTACGCTGTAAGCATCTATTCCGGTATTTGCTGATTCCCTACGATGGGAGTAACCCCTCTAAGTATTTGGTACAAAAGGTTAAGGAGCAGGCTCAGAACCGACCGGATAACTCTTTAGAAGAGTGTATGCTGCTGTGGGTGGTGGATGAAGGGGGGCGTCGAGAAGTACCCAAGGATTACCAAGTCAAAGAAGCTCAGGAACAGCTACAGCTCGTAAAAGTTGAGTTGGAACAGTTGGGTTTGCAAGTTAATGCAGAGGTGCGGTTGGGAAATCCTTATGAAGAGATTTTGGATGCCGCTTTAGAGTTTGATATCAGTGCGATCGCAATTTCCTCTGATAATTTAGGTAAGCTGATTGAGTGGCCCGTGCGTAGCTTTGCTGGTGAATTGATGCGCCGCAGTTGGCACCCGGTTCTTTTCTTCCCGCCGCAACGATAGTTTTGAGGGTTGAAGGTTTCAATGTTGAAGGTTTGGAGGTTGAAGGTTTGGAGGTTGAAGGTTTGGAGGTTTCAATGGGCTTTCCTTCGTTGTAAGCTTTAAACCTGCGAACTTTCAACCTGGCAACGTTCAACCTACTAGCCTGTAACCTATTAGATATTCTCTATGACCCATTGTCTATGATTGACCTCTGGGATATCGCTGCGATCGATCAACATGCGCACAACCTGCT
>NZ_DATNPA010000140.1:0-6275 GCF_036703385.1 Allocoleopsis sp.
TTGAGCAGCTGACGCAAGCGTTTATTGGTAAAGGCGTTGACCCGGCGACAGCTCACAATCAAGCGATCGCAACTATTGATGGGATTGTCCGCCGCGAAGCCTTCGTGATGGCGTTCAATGACAGCTTTTACTTTATCGGTATTGCTTTACTCGTGAGTGGTGTGATCTTGCTCTTTTGTAAGAAAGTCAAGCCCGGTGCAGGGGCTGCCGCCCATTAAGAGATGTAACAACCATAAGCCAAATAAAGATGTTACCGTAATCTTGCATATTAGTCATTGATCGTTGCTTGATGCCTTTTTCTTCTGTGAATCACAGTCATTTGACAGAGTGGGAGGAAGTTCTGGCTCCCCAAAGTCTCGGCTACCGGATTAAACTGCTCTCCATGTTGCTAAGTCGCACGTTTCAAGAGCGATTAGAGCCGTATGGACTGACGCCGTTTCATTGGGTCGTTTTGTGTTGCTTGTGGCAAGAAGATGGGTTGGCAACCTCTAGTATTGGGGAACGATTACAACAGGTGGGAGGCACTTTAACCGGGGTGATCGATCGCATGGAAGAACGAGGGCTAGTGCGTCGAGAGCGGGATATGCGCGATCGCAGAATTTGGCGGATTTGGTTGACAGAGGCTGGCAAGGAGTTGGAAGAGGTGTTGCCTCCGATTGCGCTGGACATCCGGGAACAGGCGATGGCAGGAATTCCTGAAGCTGAGCGAGAATTACTTTCGAGGTTGATTGATCAAGCGATCGCTAATTTTTCGTAAGCCAGCTTTTTTGACATCCTCTCCGCCCTGGAAGGGCGATGATTCGCTACCAGCCGAACAGCGTCAACGGCTCGTACTCAAGGGTGGAGCCAACATGGCATGTTCCTTCTTGTGTAGTGTATCCAAAGACGGCTCAGTATACTGTCTATGAACCGCTTTGCCAACTATTTATATTACTCCCTTCCCGCCAGAAGAATACCTATCGTATTCCCGCGCAAAATCAAGGGTTGACCCATCTGGTAGTAAGTAATCTTAGACCGGGAAGGGAGTAAGTGTTGTGTAATTTAGGAATCCAATCATTACGATAGACAGAAGCCGATAATAATTTCCTCAAAGCTACTAATTGCCAAACACTAATAACTTCTTTATAACTATCATTTAATATTTTTTTAGTTTTTGCATGGCAAAGCTAATTTCTCATCGGTCAAAGGTGGTAATCTGATACCAGGTTGCAAATCACAAACAAAGTTGCCTCCGAAGCAGTGAATGAGCCTAAGAGATTATTCACTGAACTCAGGAGGGCACGTTTATGCAACTGAATATTGCTACCAATTCAATCAGATTCATTCCTGGTTTAGCGCAACTAGACGATTAGCCTATCGTCTAAAAGTAGATCGCTAGGTTTTTATAAACCTCAGCGTAAGTTGCTTATCGCTGCCAAACCCACCCAAAAGTTCAAAACTTTGAATTCCTAAAAAAATAGTCATTTTTTGAGTAGCACTACAGAAAAGAGATTAGCTGCAAGGAGATTCTATGACCAATTTTTCAAGGTTATCTCGCCGGAGATTTTTGTTAACTGCTGGGGCATCAGCTGCGGCATCTATATTATTAAAAGGCTGCTTAGGAAACCCCCCCGACCCTAGTGGCAAGACCATAGCACAGACAACTCCTGCCGCCAAAATCGACCCAGCACAGGCACCGGAAACTCCAAACATCAAGTTAGGATATATCCCCATTGTAGAAGCGGCTCCTTTGATTATTGCTCAAGAAAAAGGTTTCTTTGCTAAGTACGGCATGACTGGAGTGAAGCTGGACAAGCAGGCTTCCTGGGGTTCAATGCGAGACAACACTGAAATTGGCTCAGCGGGTGGGGGTGTTGATGGGGGTCAATATCAGATGCCAATGCCCCATTTAATTACTGAAGGTGTAATCACCAAAGGTAATCAAAAGATTCCCATGTATCTCCTGGCGCAGTTGATTACTCACGGGAACGGAATTGCGCTAGCCAACAAACATAAGGGACAGGGACTGGGAACTAAGATAAACTCGGGCAAGGCAGTTTTTGACAAGCTCAACTCTGCAAAAACTCCGTTCACCGCTGCCCAAACCTTTCCAGCTGTTAACCAGGATTTTTGGATTCGCTACTGGTTAGCCGCTAGTGGTATTAATCCTGATACAGATATCAAATTGCTGACAGTACCATCCGCCCAGACTGTTGCCAATATGAAGACGGGTACGATGGATGCCTTCAGTACTGGCGACCCCTGGCCGTACCGAATTGTCAAAGATAAGATTGGCTTCTTGGCAACATTGACAGCGGAAATGTGGAAAAATCACCCCGAAGAATACTTAGCTCTGAGAGCTGATTGGGTTGATAAAAATCCCAAGGCGACTAAAGCCCTATTGAAAGGCGTCATGGAAGCCCAACAGTGGTTGGATAATTTTGACAACCGGAAAGAAGCGGCTGAAATTCTCGCTGGACGCAATTACTTTAATCTTCCAGCTGAAGTTTTGATTGACCCGTTCATGGGTAAATACGACATGGGAGATGGTCGGGTCATTGATGATAAGAAGATGGCAGCATACTACTGGAAAGATGAAAGAGGTAGTGTTTCCTATCCCTACAAGAGCCACGACCTTTGGTTCATAACCGAAAGCGTTCGTTGGGGTTTCGTGCCGAAAGAGTACTTAACAAAGGCTAAGGCGCTCATCGATAAAGTCAACCGAGAAGATATTTGGAAAGAAGCGGCAAAAGAAGCGGGTATTCCTGAAGCCGATATTCCGACCAGTACATCTCGTGGTGTTGAAGAATTTTTCGATGGCATCAAGTTTGACCCCGAGAAACCAGAGGAATACCTGAAGAGTTTGAAAATCAAGAAAGTTGATATTTAGTCGCTAGTCCGAATCAAGGATGAAACTGGGTCAGTTAGCATCTTCAATCTTCAACTTTCAACCTTTTAACTCTCTGACCTTTGACCAATAACTACAGTTAAGGAAGACTAAGCTATGACAACCCTCCAGAGACGTGCTTCAGCAAATACCTATGAAAATGTATGGGTATCGCGCCTGAAAAAGCTATTACCTGATATTGTGCCTCCCGTGGTAGCGATCGCAATTTTCTTGCTCGTGTGGCAGATATTTTCGATGACTCCAGGTGCAACACTCCCAGGCCCAATTAAGGTAGTGCAAGAAACCTGGATACTAATTGGATGGCCTTTTTATGACCGAGGTGGTATAGACAAAGGTTTATTTTGGCAGGTCTTTGCCAGTTTACAACGGGTGGCGATCGGTTACACACTAGCTGCGATTGTTGGTATTGCTTTGGGCATCTTGGTTGGTACAAGTAAATTGATGTCCAAGGCTTTAGACCCCATCTTTCAGTTCCTGCGAGTTGTCGCGCCCTTGGCATGGGTACCCATTGCTTTAGCAGCCTTGCGGCAGAACGAACCAGCAGCCCTTTTCGTAATTTTCATTACAGCAATTTGGCCCATCTTAATCAACACATCGGTGGGCGTGAGACAAATCCCCAGCGATTACAACAACGTCGCCAAAGTTCTCCAACTTTCAAAACAGGAATATTTCTTTAATATTCTTATTCCCTCTGCTCTTCCCTACATTTTCACAGGACTAAGAATTGCACTTGGCTTGGCTTGGTTGGCGATTATTGCAGCAGAAATTGTTATGTCCGGTATTGTTGGGATTGGCTTCTTTATCTGGAATGCCTATCAGAATAACCAGGTGAGCGAAGTCATCTTAGCTGTGGTGTACATCGGTGCTGTTGGCTTACTACTCGACAAGCTCATGATATGGCTTGAATCGCGGATTTTGCCACAAGAACAGAAGTAGAAACTCATCCCTAATGGCTAATCGCTAACCTCTACACGCACAATTAGCAATTAGCCATTAGCCACAAACAACCAACAACCAACAAATAATAACTAACAACATAATTGCCATGTCTGTCTTTGTTGCAGTTGACAATATTGATAAGGTCTTTTCCTTAAGCGGTGGTGGTGAATACGTTGCTCTCAAAGGAATAGACCTGCAAATTAAAAAGGGAGAATTTGTTTCCTTAATCGGTCACTCCGGTTGCGGCAAATCCACCCTACTAAACATGATTGCTGGCCTGGACTTACCCAGTGAGGGATTAGTGACCCTGGAAGGGCAACGCATCAAACAGCCCGGTCCCGATCGCATGGTAGTGTTCCAGAATTATTCTCTGCTACCTTGGCGGACTGTTCGAGAAAATATTGCCCTCGCCGTCAATTCAGTGATGAAGGATGTACCCGCAGGCGAGCGCAAAGCGATTGTAGAGCAGCATATCGATATGGTGGGGTTGCGTCCTCATGCTGATAAAGCCCCCGCCATGTTATCAGGTGGACAAAAACAACGGGTTGCGATCGCACGCGCACTCGCTATTCGCCCCAAATTGCTGCTACTCGATGAACCCTTTGGAGCGCTGGATGCTTTAACACGGGGTAATCTGCAAGAGCAGCTAATGAAAATCTGCGAGGAAAATCAGGTCACGGGGGTCATGGTTACCCATGATGTCGATGAAGCGGTGCTGCTATCCGATCGGATTGTCATGCTGACCAATGGGCCAGGTTCTAAGATTGGTCAAATTTTGGAAGTGGACATTCCCAGACCTCGCAAGCGGATGGAAGTGGTAGAACATCCTAGCTATTACAGCTTGCGCAGTGAAATGATTTACTTCCTCAATCAGCAGAAGCGGATTAAGAAAATCCGGGCGAGGAAAACAGCAGTTATTGCTCGTCATGGTTTAGAAAAAGTCAACCTGGACATTGGTTTTGTTCCTCTAACCGCCTGTGCCCCCCTCGCTGTTGCTAAAGAAAAAGGTTTTTTCAAAAAACATGGCTTAGACGAAGTTAACCTTGTGCGTGAAACCAGCTGGCGCGGCATTGTCGATGGCATGAGCGGTGGCTATTTAGATGCCGCCCAAATGCCATCCGGGATGCCCTTGTGGTTAACCTTGGGAGGAAATGACAACCGACCCTTGCCAGTCGTCACTGCCCTAACCATGACTCGCAATGGCAATGGCATTACCCTAGATAAGCGATTTTACGACCAGGGGATACATACCCTCACTGATTTTAAAAAGATGCTGTTGGATTCCCCAACTCAACAGCACAGAATGGGGATGGTTCATCCCTCCTCGATGCACAATCTGCTGCTGCGCTACTGGTTGGCGGCTGGTGGTATTGACCCCGACCGGGATATAGAACTCAAGACTATCCCTCCAGCCCAGATGGTCGTCGATTTGCAAGCGGGAAGCATCGATGGTTACTGCGTAGGGGAACCCTGGAACATCCGGGCGGCGATGGAAGGAGTTGGTTTTACTGTAGCCACAGATTTAGAGCTTTGGCCTGGACATCCAGGAAAAGTACTGGGTGTGCGCGAAGACTGGGCAGACACTTATCCCAACACCCATATTGCCTTGGTCAAAGCGATGCTAGAGGCTTGTCGGTACTGTGCCGATCCAGCTAATGACGAAGAGGTACGTCAAATTACAGCTGGACGGGAGTATGTAAGTACCGATATTAACTATATTCACATGGGAGACCCCAACGCCTCTACCTGTAGCCTAGATGTACCCATGCGCGAGTATGCCCATCACCTATTCTATGGAGAAGGCGTCAATCGTCCCAGTCGAACCGAGCAACTTTGGCACATGACCCAGTTGGCGCGTTGGGACCACACTCCCTTCCCCAGAAACTGGGTGGAAATCCTGGAACGGGTGTGCCGAGTGCGTGTGTTCAGCATCGCCGCACGAGAACTGGGTCTGGTTGATATTAGTTACACCAAAGGCGGGATTCAACTATTTGACGGTATCCCCTTTAATGCCGAAGACCCGATTAGCTATCTCAACAGTCTGAAGATCAAACGCGATTTCAGCATCGCGGAAGTTGTTCTCGATTCACGTCCTACCGTAGCCGCTTAGAGGGTTGCAGGTTTTGGGGTTGCAGGTTAGCAGCTTAACCAGTTTTTTCAACCTCTAAACCTTCAACCTTCAATCTTCAACCTTCAACCTCTACACCTTCAACCTTCAACCCTCTATTACAACCAAACCGATGCTTAACCGCCCTCTCACTTTTAGCGATGCCTCAACTGTTAGAACACGACAGTCGGCAGAAACAGCCACTAAGCGTGATTCATTCCTAACCATTGAGAATGTTTCCAAAATCTATCCGACCAAGAAAGGCTCTTTCACCGTACTCGACGGCGTTAACCTGACGGTAGACGAAGGCGAATTTATTTGTGTGATTGGTCACTCGGGTTG
>NZ_DATNPA010000141.1:0-7068 GCF_036703385.1 Allocoleopsis sp.
AAACTCCAAATGACTGATTTGCTCCCAATATCCTAATGCACTATTTTAGCCTTGCCACGCCACTACTGGCTCTCTTGCTGTACTCGTCTAGTCTTGTTAATCGCCATTGCCTATACTTGTGCTTGCTTAAAAGGAGATAAAACCCAACGCTCGGGTCAGCAAAAATATGTGTGTCGTCTACTCCATCTCCCCCGAAAACAATCGCTCTCCAACAAAGGAAACGGTAGCGATCGCATTCCTGGGTAAGTTCATGGTCAACTCCCGTCTGGCCAGCGTTCTAGGGGTCTTCTCTTATTTTATTCTGGCCAGAGTGACAAAAGAGGGTTATTACTCGTCACCCCTTCAGCAGAACTTCACCAAGGGCGAAAAGTCGTCTCGATCGCCCCAGCTATTTGTACAAATACCTGCACGACTGTGGAGTTTGGATGAGCTAGCGTCAAGGGCGTTCCCGTATCCCCCCCCATACAAATACTAGGGTCAATGGGAATCTGTCCCAGTAAAGGGGCGTGGAGTTCTGTCGATAGCTGCTGACCTCCACCACTCCCAAAAATCGGAATGCGATCGCCACAGTGACTACAGATTAAATAGCTCATGTTTTCGATAATGCCAAGCACGGGAATGCCGACACGACGAAACATATGGACGCTACGGCGCACATCCGCAACCGCGACTTGTTGAGGAGTCGTGACTAGGATTACTCCACAGATCGGACTTTCTTGCACAATCGTAATTTGAGCATCGCCTGTACCAGGAGGCAAATCAATCAGCAGGTAATCCAATTCTCCCCATTCCACCTCCTGGATAAACTGAGTCACGATTTTGTGCAAAACAGGCCCTCGCCAAGCGAGGGGATGATCGGGTTCTGCCAGCAGTCCTACTGACATAACTTTGATGTCGTGAGCTTCTAAGGGGAGAAACTTTTGACCGTTAGGTGTATCAATCACCTTGACATCTGCCTGTCCCAATCCCAACATCTGGGGGATGTTGGGGCCATAGACATCAGCATCGAGTAAACCCACCTTCGCCCCCTGCAAACTCAAAGCAGCGGCTAAATTAACCGATGTTGTGGACTTGCCTACACCTCCCTTGCCACTGGAAATTGCCAACGTCGTTCTGACACCGGGAATGGTACAAATTTGGATATAGATTTTCTTGCACCAAGTTACGGGCGAAAGTACTGATTGAATTTCGGCTTGTAGGTGATGTTGATGTTTCCCCACATACAGGCGTAGATAAATATAGTCATCCACAACTCGCAGATTCCGTACCATCCCTAAGCTAACGATGTCGTTTTTGAGGATGGGTTCAATCACCTGTTTGAGACACTCAACAACTTCTCGTTGCCGAGCTTCAGTCACCGGATCAGGAGGAGTGGCAATTTCCTCTGTATGAGTTTGGCGGAAGGGAGATTGATGGCTAGGCATTTGATGTTTCTGGTGTAGACTCCTGGATCGTCTGAATTGCTCGTTGGGCGTAAATACACACGTCTTTGTCTGGATCGTCCAGGGATTGCTGGAGTGCATTCAGGGCAGTTGGGTTCCTCAGGATACCGAGTGCGATCGCTGCATCTCGGCGCACATCCGAGTATTCATCTGCCAACGCTTTCACTAACGCAGGTAAGGCTTGGTCAGCAGGTGTTTTCTGCAACGCCTGAAGCGTAAACTTCCGCACCTGCCAATGCTCATCTGCCAAAGCCGTTTCTAAAGCCGGAACTGCCGCAACATCAGCGTGGAGTGCCAACGATTTTGCCGCATTACGCCGCACCTGCCAATCCTTGTCGGTAGTGAGTGCTTGGCACAGACAGGGAACTACTTCTGCATCTGCTAAATGTCCTAATGTCAGGGCAGCAGAACGCCGCACGCTCTCATCGAGGTCGGACATCAACGCGATCGCTTCTTTGCAGCGTTCCACTTGATTAAGATAGCGTAACGTGGTTACTGCCGCTTCCCGTAACTGAGCATTTTCCGACTCAAAGAACGGCAATACATAGGGCAAAGACTGAGCATCGTGAATCTTCCGCAACAGAATTAACACATTTAGTTGCATATTCACGTCATCTCGATGCAAGGCATCTAGCAGCAGCAACAAGCGATCGGGGGTAACTAATTCGCCCAAGGCAGATAGCGCTTCTTCCCGGATCTCCTCATCGCTTGAAGCCAAACATTCTACTAAAGCCGGAACCGCCTTAGGATTAGCTAACTCCCACAGCGCCGTCACCGCTAGCTTTTGCACAGCCATGCTCTCATCTTGCAGGGCTGTAATCAAGGGTTCTAAGGCATCCTCATCGCCCAAATGTTGCAGCATTTTGACGGCAACTAGGCGATCGCTTGCGTCGTGCGATCGCAGCATTTCCAACCATTGGTTCAATTCAGAATCAGCAGACATCTTTACTCCTTTATCGCAACAAAAAGGGAATTTGAACCGTAATCGCGTTGGTGGGACACTCCTTCTCACAGGGCAAGCAAAACCAGCACTCGTCGTACTTCATATAGGCTTTGCCCGTTTCTGGGTTCTTCGCTAACACATCCAACGGACACACTTCAATGCAAGCTGTACACTTTTCTAAGCATTTCGATTCATCGACGATTACGGGTACATCAACCCGTTGCGTTGTTAGAGCCATAACACTCCCTCTGGTTGCTAAAAATCAATGAACTTACCGCAGCGTGGCGGAAATAATTATCCAGTTGAAAAAGGTTAAAAAGCTTACTCGACAGTCTTTCTTTCCTTCTGTATAAAAGCCTTCTTGCCCTTACCGCACCGCGACATCATAAACTTCTCGTTCAATATCAACGTCCACCACATAAGGCTCAACCGGACGCTTGAACAAAACCATTTCGCCTGATTCATCTTTCTTGAGATTGACGTGGCAGAACCATTCTTCATTGTTCTTTTCGGGATAATCCAGTCGGTAATGGTACAACCCCCAACGGCTTTCCCGACGATACAGCGAGGCGCGTGCTGCCATCTCAGCACAATCGCGAATAAAGTGAACCTCCATACAGCGCATCAGTTCATGCGGGTCGCGTGCGCCCATCATCTCTAGGGTTTCGTGATAGCGCACAAAGTTTCTCAGCCCAATTTCCATCTTGTGGTCTACTTTGGGTGGCTGTAGGTAGTCATTGACCAACCGCCGTAATTTGTACTCCACCTGCGTATGTGGCACGCCATTCGGGTTGTTCAAAGGAGCATAAATTCGTTGTTTTTCCGCCTCTAAAACATCAGGATTGGGTTCAATATGCTCTAAACCTTCGATATAATTCACAGCATTCGTACCCGCCAACCGACCAAATACAAACGCTCCAATCATGTAGTTGTGGGGGACACTTGCCATGTCGCCTGCGGCATACAACCCCGGCACCGTCGTCTCCGCCTTCTCGTTGACCCAGACTCCAGAGGCACTGTGACCGCTACACAAACCAATTTCAGAGATATTCATCTCTACGCCATGCGTGCGGTAATTTTCACCTCTCCCTTCATGGAACCGCCCTCGGCTGGGGCGTTCATTCGACCACAGAATCGACTCAATTTCTGAAATGGTGTCTTCATCTAAATGGGTCATCTTCAGTTGAATCGGGCCTTTTCCAGAGTTCAACTCCTTCCAGATTTCCAGCATCATCTGACCGCTCCAGTAGTCGCAACTGATAAAGCGGTGGCCTTCTGCATTGGCGGTGTAAGCTCCAAAGGGACTAGCGACATAGGCACAGGCGGGGCCGTTATAGTCCTTCATCAAGGGGTTAATTTGAAAACACTCGATATTCGTGAGTTCTGCACCTGCATGATACGCCATTGAATAGCCGTCACCAGCATTGGTGGGGTTTTCGTAGGTGCCGTAGAGATAGCCAGAGGCGGGTAAACCTAATCGTCCGCAAGCTCCTGTACACAGAACGACTGCTTTTGCCTGAATCACGACAAAAGCGCCGTTTCGCACGTCAAACCCTACTGCTCCAATGGTGCGTCCGTCCCTGACTAGAACGCGAGTCGCCATTACCCGATTCGTGACTTTCGCTTTGTGGCGCTTTACCTGTCGGGTCAAAATTTGTTTCAGGTCTTTCCCTTCTGGCATCGGCAGCACATATTTGCCCACGCGATGCACTTGCTTCAGGTCGTAATTGCCATGAATGTCTTTTTGGAACTTGACACCCCAGCTTTCCAATTCTTGAATGACTTCAAAGCCTAATTTTCCAGTTTGGTAGACCGCTTTTTGATTCAGAATCCCATCGTTGGAAATCGTAATTTCGCGAACATATTGCTCTGGGGTAGAATTACCAGGAATGACGGCTGTATTCACACCATCCATACCCATTGCGATCGCCCCACTGCGACGGATATTCGCTTTCTCTAAAATCAGCACCTCTCCCTCAGGATTTGCCTGTTTTGCCTTGATTGCTGCCATTGTTCCCGCAGTACCACCACCGATGACGAGAACATCTGTCTTCATCCATTGAGTATCCACTCTTAACTCCTCTTCAGTTAGCAAAAACTTTTATAACTTTGTACTAATAAATTCACTGAGTCCGCTTGTTGACCGAGAATTTTAGATTTTAGATTTTGGATTTTAGATTTTGGATTAAAAAATGGTACAAGCCCCGTCTTTCAAGGCGGAATAAATCTAAAATCGTCAATTCTTCAATCTAAAATCGGGTGACCTTTTCATATTAGGGGGGAATTTTAAAGCTTACAAGCTTTTTTGTAACCAGAAATACCATCTATTTATTCACATTATTTATGATTTTATAAATTAGTTTAATTCATTCATTAAGCTGTAAAATAGAAATTTCAATCCGGGGGGTTAGAAAACGTGGAGGTTTATCAAGTTAAAGTATTTCTGGAGGTGGCTAGGCATCTCAGCTTTACCGAAGCTGCTGATGCTCTAAATCTGACTCAGCCTGCGGTCAGCGCCAAAATAAAATCCCTGGAGACTGAACTAGGAACCTCCCTTTTTTATCGTTTGGGGCGTAAAATTCAGCTGACAGAGGTGGGACAATTTTTATTGGAGGAAGGGCCAAGACTGATTGAGGTTGAAAATCAATTGTTTGCCAAAGTCGAAGAAATCAAAAAAGGCAAATTTGGCAATCTCAAAATTGGCTGTACAGCCGCGATCGCTAATGGATGGCTACCTGAAGTCCTCTTCCAGTACCGTCAGCAGTATCCTGGGATTCAGACTCAGTGTGTCGTATTTGACTCTGCCGAATTTCTCTATCGAGCCATTACCAGCAGTCAGATTGATATAGGAATCTCAGATATTAGTTTTGCAGAATTTTCTGAAATTTCAGCAACCCCAATTGCTCCAATTCACTATTCTTTAATCGTTGCAGCAAATCATCCTTTAGCGAATCAAACCTGGTTGAGTTTGAAAGAAGTGCAAAAAGAGCAATGGGTGATGCTAAATACTGGCTCTCCGAGTCGTTTAGTGTTTGAATCTCGGCTCACTGAATTAGGGATAAACGTTTCGGATTTCGCTCAAGTTGAAACGGTTGATACTCTCAGTTTGATGCGAACCTATATGATGCAGGGTCATTATTTAGGATTTGCTTCTAACTTTGAATTTCAATCGGAATGTCAATCGGGAATGCTCGTTGCAATTCCCCTCCAAGAATTTGCCTTGCCTGGTAATGTTTTTCTACTATTACCCAAACGATTAAGACAATCTGCGCTTACAGACTCATTGCCGCAAAATCGGCGATCGCGCAACTCTAACCCGATGCAAAAGTTTATTGCTCTGGTTGAGAATTGTCAAGAGCAACAGCAAACCTCTGTTTGTCCTCATTCAACCCCAGTACGTTTGCGATCGCCTAACCTAATCATTCGTTCCAATTCCCTGCAACATCCTGAGACAATTGATTTAGCGATCGGTATTCAAAACAGCACGATTCCAACAGTAACGGCGGGCTTAGTGATTCAGCGCTTAGGCTTGCTAGAACACTTCTTACCCAAAGAAGGGCGATACAGTTCCACCCAATATCGCATTCACTGGTGCGATTTTTTAACAGGAGCACCGATTATTCAAGGATTGCACGCCGGGAAATTAGATATTGGCGTTCTAGGAGATTATCCCTTATTACTGAGTGCTATCCAGCAAAATAATTCCGGTAGTGAAACTCGACAGACACGCCTGGTTAGTTTTGTTTCGACGAATCCTGATGGTTCCTGTAATGCGGTGATTGTTCCCAATAAGTCCAATCTGCAAAGCATCGAAGACTTGCGAGGAGGTGTGATTGCGGTTCCTTTCAGTTCTTCTGCACATGGGATGGTGATGCGATCGCTCAATTCTGCGAACTTACTTAACGAGGTTAGGCTTGCTTCCCTAGAAAACTCAAATATTACTCAGCCATTTGGTTATTCAATTCAGGCAGATGGGTACGCCCACTTTGCTCCCTTTCACGATATTGCCTATCGTCAAGGCAAGTTTCGTTATTTGCCAGGTGACAGTTTGAATGTTTTACCTGCCTTTCATGGTGTGGTGGCGAGTGGACAGTTAGCAGAACAGTATCCGGAAGTTGTAATAGCTTACCTAAAAGCTTTAAGCGCCGCCCAATATTGGTACACCATTACTCCTTCTGCGCTTTCTCTAATTAGCAAGTGGACAACCCTGGATGCCGAAATCGTCTCCAAAATTCTCAGCAGTGTTTATAACCAGAATCAGTCAAGGCGCTTTTTCTGCGAAATGACGATTCGTCCCGACTGGATTACTCAACACATTGCCCAACTCCGTCTAGTTCCCGGAAATGAAGGACTAGAGACAATTAACCTCGATCGCTGGATTCAAACCGAATTCCTCCATCAAGTGCAGACTTGATATCTCAGGACTTACGCACTGGGTGAGAGGAACAACCAGGGAACAGCTAAGTACGATCTGCACCGCCTCACAACTCCATACTCTTGAGAGTTTCTTCGCGAATCAATTCAAAGACTTGCCGATTGAGATTTACAAAATCTGGTGAAAGCATCGTATCTACATGGCGGGGTCGCTTAAGATTCACCACAACTGTTTCTTTAATATGCCCTGGACGAACGCCCATAACCAGAATGCGATCGCTCAAAAAGATAGCTTCTTCAATATCGTGG
>NZ_DATNPA010000142.1:0-3160 GCF_036703385.1 Allocoleopsis sp.
TATGTATTGTCTGTTCCGCAGAGCTACCAGTTTCGTCTGCAAGCCGATAGTTCTAGGTGGGATAATCGCCCCCGTGGGTTTGAGAATCTGTACTTAACGGGTGATTGGATCGATAATAGTTTCAATTCTGGGTGTATCGAAGCGACTACGATCGCAGGAATGCAAGCTGCACGGGCAATTGTTAAACAGCAGTTCGAGCAGAACTATCGTCGTCAGCAGGTTGTTGGTGAGAATGATGCTTGGCCTAAACCTCAATCACTACACTTAAAGATTGAGAGTTAGGGAAAAGAGATAGAGGCAAACAGGGTAAGCAGGGAAAACGCCCTCAGATTGAGTACAGCACATCGCCTGGTACAGTTCACAAATCCAATAAAATTGCTACATCGTTACCTCAAAGCATTTCTCCTTGTCTCCTTTGTTATCATCTTCTTTTCAAGTCTTCAAACCAAAAGTATTGGGAGTATCTCATCTAAGCTACTTGGGGTACTCCTTTTGCTTTTAAAAAATTACAGGTAAACGGCTATGAATCAGATTATTGGAGATTTTATCGAAGAAGCGTTAGACAATCATAAACTTTTTATGATTGAGTTTTTAATTCACGCTATTCCTATTGAAAGACGAAAGCCAATCAGATATTTATCTATGGCTTTTGTTGCTGATTATTTAGCTAATGTGTTTCCCATTACCGAAGAAAATGCTACTTCTTTTGGGCAGCAACTCCATCTGAAAAGTGCAGCAACTTACATGACTAATGAACTATTAGAGAATTCAATGAAGTTTCATGATGGCAACATCAATTACCCTGTGAAATTTGGAATTTGCTTATTTGAAAAAAATTTAGTATTTATTGGTAGTAATTGTGTTAACCAAACATGTTTGGCAAAATTTAATGATTTTATTGATGAGTTAACCCATTCTGACATCGATGAGTTGTATTTCCGCCAGCTTGAAAAAGGTGCTGAAGAGAAGAGTGAGGAATCTCAGTTAGGTTTTCTTAGCATGATGAATGATTATAGTGCTAAGTTGGGTTGGAAAATTGAAACCGTTAGAAAAGACGTTGAAATCACCACTCTGACTACAATGGTGCAGCTAACAATATAGATAACATAGGTTACTTAGATAGTAAGTCAGGAGCTTAAAAATGGAAATAAAGACGGATGGCTATCAGGTATGGTACGACCATAACATAGGTTATTTAGATAGTAAGTCAGGAGCTTCAGGATGGAAATAAAAACGGATGACTATCAGGTATGGTACGACCCAGGAACAGCAACTGTTTACTTCCAGGGTTTGCTGCGCGAAAGTGGAATAGCCGACTATAAAGCTATAGAGCAGTTACTTGAACAGATAATTACTCAAGAGCTACCGACACTTACAATGAACCTATTAGAGCTAGAATTTCTCAACAGTTCCGGGATGAGTGTCTTGTCACGGTTTGTGATAGGTGTGCGTAAGAAGAGAGGGATTGAGCTAGTGGTCAAAGCTGCACAGAGAATACCCTGGCAAGGGAAATCTCTGGGAAACTGGCAGCGATTGATGCCTAGTTTGACGCTGCAATGGGAGTAGCAAACCCATAAGGTGTGGGCTTGAGAATGAGGAGAAATAGACTAATCAATATTACATGCCTGCTGCTAGTGTTAGGTCAAAGCTTTTTGCAGGCTAACGCTGACGCTCTTGGTGTCCCTCAGTTGCTCTGCTTGATTCAGCCGTACTTGCGCGATCGCCTTTTCTTCGAGACGCTAGACTAACGGCACCAGCCAAGAAGATTGCAACGCTAGAATTCCCTAGGCTCTGATTATGTCGCCTTTGCCCCAGCCTCCTTCTTTGTCGGCAGTACGAGTTGGCATCTTACATTCCCAAACGGGCACGATGGCTCTGAGTGAGAGTCCGTTGATCGATGCAGCGCTTTTGGCGATCGCTCAAATCAATCAAGCCGGAGGGATTCTCGGTAAAACCATCGAACCGCTTGTCGTGGATGGAGCATCTGATCCGGCAGAATTTGAGCGCCAAGCGAGAACACTGATTCAAGGCGATCGCGTCGCTACCGTTTTTGGCTGCTGGACTTCTGTCACCCGCAAAGTCGTCAAACCCGTATTTGAGGAATTGAATGCTCTGTTGTGGTATCCCGTGCAGTATGAAGGACTGGAAAGCTCTCCCAACATCTTCTATACCGGCTCTTGTCCCAATCAACAAGTCGAACCCGCTGTAGCTTGGCTGCTCTCTAACCAGAAAAAGCGATTCTACCTACTCGGTTCCGACTATGTTTTCCCTCGTACAGTCCACAAACTGATCGCCTCGCAACTGAAACAACAGGGCGGGGAAGTGGTGGGGGAAGAGTACGTTGACCTAGGAGAAACTCATTTCACCGACATCATTAGCCACATTCGCGACCTGCGCCCGGATGTCGTCTTCAACACCCTCAACGGTGACAGCAACCCTGTCTTCTATCGCCAGTACCGAGACGCAGGTATCAAAGCAGAGGAAATTCCCATTCTAGCTGTGAGCGTAGCAGAAGCGGAACTCCAGGACATCGGGGATGCTGCTGTTGGTCATTACGGCAGTTGGAGCTACTTCCAAAGTATGGATACTCCCGAAAATCAGCGCTTTGTCCAGGATTTTCAGGCAAACTATGGTGCCCATCGAGTTACCTCCGACCCGATTGAAGCGGCTTACAGCCAAGTTTACCTCTGGAAACAAGCTGTAGAATCTGCCCAATCGTTTGAAGTGGATCGGGTACGGGTGGCAGCCTACGGTCAAAGCTTCGCGTCTCCAGGGGGATTAATCCAAATCGAGCCGAATCATCATGTTTGGAAGAACTGCTACATTGGACAGATTGTACCCGGTGGGCAATTTGCCATTCTCTCAAGCAGTCAGGCTGCGATTAAACCCCTGCCTTGGCTCGGCGTCGAAGAGCTAAAATTCGACAAATCACAATTAATTATTGATATCCTGGCTCAGGTGAGCCAAGGGATTCAGCAAACTTGGCTGAGCGAGCAAAAGTCTCGTCAACTCGAAGCCCTCACAGTTCAGTTGCAACAGGTCGAAGCCACTTTGCGAGAGAGTGCAAGCAAGTTAAGCAACCATAATTTAGTTTTGACAAAACTAGCCAAAAGTCCAGCTCTCAATCAGGGGGATTTAACCGCTGCTGTAAAAGAAATCA
>NZ_DATNPA010000143.1:0-33135 GCF_036703385.1 Allocoleopsis sp.
CTTGCGTCCCGGTGATGGCATTATTCACTCTTGGCTGAACCGGATGCTATTGCCGGATACTGTTGGAACAGGTGGCGACTCTCATACTCGCTTCCCCTTGGGAATTTCTTTCCCAGCCGGTTCCGGGTTAGTGGCGTTTGCCGGTGCTTTGGGTTTGATGCCGTTAGATATGCCAGAATCGGTGTTAGTCAGGTTTAAGGGTGAGTTGCAACCCGGTGTCACACTGCGGGATATCGTGAATGCAATTCCCTATGTGGCGATGCAAAAAGGGTTGCTGACGGTGGAGAAGAAGAATAAGAAGAATGTCTTCTCCGGGCGGATTATGGAAATTGAAGGGTTGCCTGATTTAAAAGTAGAGCAAGCCTTTGAACTCACTGATGCCAGTGCTGAACGTTCTTGTGCGGGTTGCACGATTAAGCTGAGTGTGGAGACAGTTTCGGAATATCTGCGATCAAATGTGGCGCTGTTAACCAACATGGTAGCGCGAGGCTATCAGGATGCGCGGACGATTATGCGCCGCGTCGCCAAGATGGAAGAGTGGTTGGCGAATCCGGTACTGATGGAAGCCGATGCCGATGCCGAGTATGTGGAAATTATCGAGATTGACTTGAATGAAATCAAGGAACCGATTGTCGCCGCACCCAATGACCCGGATAATGTGAAGTTACTATCTGAGGTGGCTAATGACCCGGTTCATGAGGTATTTGTTGGTTCCTGCATGACGAATATTGGTCATTATCGTGCCACAGCGAAGGTATTGGAAGGCGAACCTCCTGTTAAGACTCGCCTGTGGATTTGTCCCCCAACCCGGATGGATGAAAAGCAACTGAAGGAAGAGGGTATCTACGGTACCTTTGGTGCAGCAGGTGCGAGAACGGAAATGCCAGGATGTTCTCTGTGTATGGGGAATCAGGCGCGTGTGAAAGATGGCGTAACGGTGTTCTCGACTTCGACGCGCAACTTTAATAACCGCATGGGTAAGGATGCCCAAGTTTATCTCGGTTCTGCTGAATTAGCGGCAGTTTGTGCAATGTTAGGACGGATTCCTACTGTGCAGGAATATATGGACATTGTGGCGAAGAAGATTCATCCGTTTGCAGGTGATTTGTATCGGTATTTAAATTTCGATCAAATCGCTAATTTTGAGGATGAAGGGCGCGTGATTTCGTTGGAAGAAATGCCTAGGATTGAGGATATTTTGGGGATACCTACGGCAGCGAGGTAATTAATGTAAGGTGGGCAAATGCCCACCTTACTCAAGTTTAAATTAGAGATTAAATCCTATAAAAGAGGTAATCATGTCTAAGTAAAGTTTCAAGGATACAGCCCTAGTTGCTGAAACTAACTTTATCCTAAAATCTGAGTCTACCCTGCGTTATCAACTGAAAACCCCCCGCTAAAGCAGCAAAGGAAATGAAGAAGTTCCACAGGCTGGTTGGTTTTAACATAACGCCGCCACTCAAAAAGACTAGGACAGCACCAAGCCCCAGCAAGATCCAACCGAAATTGCCAGTTTGTCTGGAGAAAAATAGAATGCTTATAATACCCCCCATAATTGCTAAAACTGAAGCGGCGGCAGGAATGTCGCGCCAGAGGTAGGGAGAGTAGTGAGTTGCGAAGATAATGTTCTGACCTAGAAAGTAGATACCCAGGATAAGTAGTGCAATTCCTAAAAGTCTGCTCATGCTTTTTAAATCTCTTCAGTAGTTAGAGCTTACACAAACTTAGCAAAAATTGAAGGAGACAACTGCTCCTGCGGAGGCTGGGACGACGTAAATATAGAGTTTTGGGGAGTCGGAATTTTCTCCTTGCTCCTCTCCCCGTTGCGGGGAGGGGTAAATCCGTGCGAGCGCGCTACATTGCTAATACGACTCAAAAACCCCTAACCCAGATGAAAGATGAGATCTTTTAGAGCTTGGGTACGGGAACAAATTACAGGAGAATGAAATTTTAGCTGGTTGTTAAGGTAGGGAAAGATGAGTTAAAGGAAGAAACAATGCCTGAGCAAGATTTAAGTACTGTAACCAACACACCGAGTACCGAAGGCGGTTCCCAACAAGACAACTCTGCTGCAAATGACAATCACGTCCTAGCCAAGTTGATTCTTGAAATCCAGCAAATACCTGAAGAATACTTGCCCAACTTGCTACAAATTATTCGCTTATTTCGTCAAAGCGTCATCCTAAAGCCAACACCATCAGATGCTTCTGAGCAAAAAGCTATACCTGAAGCTCTTGAAGCTAACCGACTAGCTCAGCAGCACAAAGCTCTGAGTGATTTGACCAGACAATGGATAGAAGAAGGAGATGAGCAAGAACAGACCGAAACCTGGGAATATCTTCGTCAGGCGCTTGATGAAGATCGTCTTTCTAATCGGCCCTTGTTTCCATGAGTAGAATAGTCATGCTGGATACGGGGCCATTAGGAATGGTGACAAACCCCAAAACTTCATCTGCTATTTGCCAAGAGTGCAAGCTTTGGTTAGATGATTTACCTCTGAAAGGCTATGAGGTGATGTTACCTGAGATTGCTGATTATGAGCTGCGGCGTGAGTTGCTTCGAGTTGGTAAGGTGGCGGGGATTAGGCGACTTGATCAACTCAAAGCTGCAATTACTTACCGTCCTATTACTACAGAAGTGATGATCAAAGCGGCTGAACTTTGGGCGGAAGCACGAAGGAGAGGACGACCAACAGCAGACCCCAAAGCACTTGATGGGGATGTGATTCTGGCAGCTCAGGCTAGATTAGTAGCAGAGGAAGGAAATGAAGTTATAGTGGCTACAACTAATGTAGGGCATTTATCTCAGTTCATTGATGCCCGTGAATGGCGACTAATCTAGATTATGCTAGTAGTAGCAACCAAGTCTATTGTTTTTATAAAAAATTAGATATGAAATCGCTACAAGACTATATTAGTGTTATTCGTCCTGATGACAATGGCACATTTGTAGCTTATATACCAGCGATCCAGAGTTGTCATGCTTGGGGACGAACGCCAGATGAAGCACTTAGTGAGCTGGCTTGTGTGTTTGAGATGATTAAAGAAGAATACGAGGAAGAAGGGCGCATCCTACCTTCAGACGTTGAACTAATGACTGTAAGCGCTTAGTAAAATATAAGAAGTAATGTAGTCAATTTAACTGGATATGCTCCTGCGATGCAGCAAGTCTAAATAGGCTTGTTTGAGGTTGACTTACTCTAACTTTAGGGTTAGTTTAGGTATAGACCTAGACAACTTAAGACTGTATGCCAAGGAACTGACTCATCTTGCCGCCTAACCCAATTTAGGTTAAAACAACAAAATGCAAGTGAAGGTGAGTGTTATCGAGAAAGTTCTCAAGCGTATTGGTTTTGAGAAGGTGAAGAAGAAGTGCGCCCATGCTCGATGGAAGCATTCAGATGGACGAGCAACTACTGTCCCAAATCACGGATGTAATGAAGTTGGAGGATGGCTACTTACTAAGATTCTCGATGATATTGGTATAACTGAAGAAGAGTTTAATGATTTAATTTAACAAAAAAATACAATTATTAATATTTAATAAAAGAAATTAGAAAGTTGGAGAGGTGGATGAGAACAGAAATTTCATAAGCGTTGCCGTACCCTCAGTTGTCTAGGTAGCTCTAGGAAATGCGGGAAGAAGCCTACTTCCTGTGGCATACAAATACAGATAAAAGCAAACCCGCTTCTTAGCTTTAGAAGCGGGTTTTTTGAGTAGTAGTGCAATAGCGCCTTTTTTCCAGTAGTACAATCCTTCTTCTCTACCAGAAACCGGGATGGGTCAATCCGGGTACTTGCCCCTCATCACCCTCAAACAATCACTTCTTCTGTTCTTTCAGCAGAAGCCGTTACTGGTTCCATATCAGGCAGAGGGTCAAACACCACAACAAAAGAAGCATAGGGAATAAGCTGACGCAAACACTGCAAGTGACCATCAGCATCAGACCGACTGCGGAACCGACCAACAATAGTCCGTTGACAATTTGGCAGGAGACGAGCGATCGCCCAAGGATTGAGCTGTTTTAGGTAAGCAATGTGCTTAGGATTATGTGGCATGATCGGTTTATTCCTTAAGTAATAGAGGAAAGGGCGTTAGTGAGTCTCTTGGCGGTGATGCACTAACGCCTTGTCTCTCAAAATTGAAAATCATTACTACAGCATTTGTCAATTGTCAAGTTTTAGCGCTAAGTTTTGACGCTAACTTTTAACGCTAACCTGATTAGAACGTTCAGTCACTTATGAACTTGACAGGCTTGAGAAAACGTATAGGTCTGAGAATTGCTGACGTGTCAAATGAATTAAATTGCTCGCTGTCTTCAATCCGCAACTGGGAAAAGGGTAGGACAACGCCCAAAATGGAAGTCTGGCAGGTATTTCGCCTGCGTGATTTGTATCAATGCACGGAAGAAGAACTAGTGCAGGCTGTCCAAGAATCAATGCTGAGTGAACGGAAGCAGGCTTGATTGGCTGCCAGTGCGATCGCGCTTTCACTAGCATTAGACTGGACTGTGGAGAATGGGAAAAAGCCATGCGAATCCATCATGTAGCAATCATCTGCTCAGACTACGAGAAATCCAAACAATTTTATGTTGATATCTTAAGATTTCCGATTATCGAAGAAACCTATAGAAAAGAACGAAATTCTTATAAACTCGACCTACAAGTCGGTGAAAGCGATCGCATCGAGCTTTTTTCCTTCCCTAATCCACCGCAAAGACTGAGTACCCCTGAAGCGTGTGGATTGAGACACTTAGCCTTTGAAGTTAACGATATCTATGCATCAGTGGCTCAGTTACAAGCCAAGGATATAGAAGTTGAAGAGATTAGGATCGATGAGATTACGGGTAAAAAATATACCTTCTTTAAAGACCCCGATAACTTACCGCTAGAACTGTATGAGAAATAGGCAAAAGGCAGTGTTCAGATCCCCAACTTCTTAAAAAAGTCGGGGATCTTGTTTCTCACCTCAACCGACTGAAGCGCTTAAGTATTGCTCAAGGGCTTCAGAACCGCCAATGAGTTTTCCGTCAATAAATACTTGTGGAACCGTTGTTGCACCCGTAGCAGCTCGTAAAGAGCGCATGGTAGCATCTTTGCCCAGAACGATTTCTTCATAATCAATTCCCCGGTCTTTTAGAGCCTGCTTAGCACGGGCACAAAAGGGACAACCCACTTTAGTAAACAGTGAAACACACTTGGGCTTAGCAGCATTGGGGTTGATGTAATTGAGCATGGTCTCCGCATCAGACACCTCAAAAGGATCGCCCTCTACTTCCGGCTCAATAAACATCTTTTTGATCACACCATCGGTGACTAACATGGAATAGCGCCATGACCGCTTACCAAAACCCAGACTTTCTTTGTCAACGAGCATTCCCATTTGTTCGGTAAATTCACCGTTACCATCGGGAATGAAGGTGATGTTGTCTGCCTCTTGCGTTTTCTTCCACTCATTCATCACAAAGGTGTCGTTGACTGACATACAGATAATGTCATCAACACCGTTTTCTTTAAATGTCTTAGCCAACTCGTTGTAGCCCGGTACATGAGTGGATGAACAAGTAGGCGTAAAGGCTCCAGGTAGAGAAAAGACAATCACAGTCTTACCCTTAAACAGCTCATCGCTTGTCACATCAACCCATTCGCTATCAGTACGGGTTCTGAATGTGACATTAGGAACTCTTTCCCCTTCGCGATTTTTCAGCATCTATTTTGTTCCTTAGTGATGTTAACTTGTAGTCGTTATGAGTTTTTCTTCATATAGTGTACTCATAACGATTATGATTTGGCAAGTAAGGTAAGGGCTTCTTGGAGTTGATTTAGAAGCAAGGAGCAGCTTCTAGACTTGCTTCCAGGCCACAACAAATACAAAATTAACTGACGAATCTTGATGGGGGCGGTGGGACTTGAACCCACACGACCGTTTAAGGTCAACGGATTTTAAGTCCGTAGCGTCTACCATTCCGCCACGCCCCCGTGCTCGGCTGCACAGAATTTTAATCTTACTATAGAACCGATGCAATTATCTATTGCACCACTAAGTAGGTCTTATATGCAACTAGGACATCAAAGAACTGTCACACTGTAGAATGGGAAAGTTGAGCAAGCCGCTTTGAGCCTTGAGCTAAAGCGAGTCAACTGCTCCTAAACGTGCGAATCTGCGCCGCACACACTTAGCCAGCACTTTTTCGTTGTTTGCCCTGAACAGAAACTATGCTTGTTGCACTGCTGTACTTGGTCTTGAGCGGAGTCTACCTTTTAGTCGTTCCTGCCGCCCTCTATCTCTATCTACAGAAACGGTGGTATATTGCTAGCTCCTTTGAGCGGGGTTTCATGTACTTCCTCGTGTTCTTCTTCTTTCCAGGCTTGTTGCTCCTGAGTCCCTTCCTGAACTTTCGCCCCAAGCGGCGTCAGATTCAGGCATAAATGGCATCTGCTAAATTATTGCTAAATGCGACGAATTGACGCGATCGGAATCGCCTTCGGTGTATTTGCCGCTGGCGGAATCATGTATCTACTTTTACAGCTAGCTGGGCTGGATAGTCTGGAGGCCGGTATCTGGAGTCAGGCTGTATTGGTGGGTGGTTTATTTGGCTGGTTGCTAACCTACTTGTTCCGAGCTGGGACAAAGAAGATGACCTACAACCAGCAGGTGAAAGACTATAAGAACGCTGTCCTGCAAAAGCGTCTCGAACAGATGACACCAGATGAATTGGCTCAGCTGCAAGCAGAAATTGAAAAAGAGCAGCAATCTGAAGCCACTGATCGGTAATAATTAACATTGCTCTAGTTTCTGCACCCCTGAATGGGTTGCTGGGGCTAGCTCCTTTTTCAATCCAAAATCCAAAATCCAAAATCGAATGTCCTCGGTTTCTGCTTGCTTCAAATCCCTACACGATTCTTCCCAGTGCGCCCTGATTCCCTTTATCACGGCTGGCGATCCCGATTTGAAGACTACAGCAGAAGCCTTACGGGTTCTTGACCAATCTGGTGCGGATCTCATCGAATTGGGGGTTCCCTACTCTGACCCCCTGGCAGATGGCCCAACCATTCAAGCGGCGGCGACCAGAGCGCTACAACGAGGTGTGCGCTTGGATGATGTTTTAGAGATGGTGAAGGAGGTTACGCCTCAGCTGAAAGCGCCTATCATTCTTTTTGCCTACTACAACCCGATTCTGAACCGAGGCATTGAAGTATTTTTAAAGCAGATTGCTGAGGCGGGCGTTAAAGGGTTAGTGGTGCCAGACTTGCCCTTAGAGGAAGCACGATCGCTCTTGGAACCAGCCGCAGAAATTGGGATTGAAGTAATTTTGCTGGTGGCACCGACAAGTTCAAAAGAGCGAATTGAAGCGATCGCACATCAGTCTCAGGGCTTCATTTATCTGGTTAGTGTTACTGGCGTCACAGGAATGAGAAACCAGATAGAATCACGAGTTCAAGACATCCTCCAGCAGATGCGTGCTGTAACCGATAAACCCATTGGCGTTGGCTTTGGCATCTCCCAGCCAGAACAAGCTCTACAGATCAAGAATTGGGGAGCCGATGCGGTAATTGTCGGCAGCGCCTTCGTCAAACGCTTGGCAGAAGGCACACCCACTGAGGGATTGTCCGCTATTGGTGAGTTTTGCCAGAGTCTGAAATCAGCTATAAGTGATTAGGCAAACAAAATCAAAAATCAAAAGTCAACTGAACGAGTTCGTTGATGTTTCACCTGTTTCTTGGGGAATGAGCCGGAACACCCGTCCAGATCCAGTACTGAGCTGACTTGCATAAGTGGTAAGAGCCTGGGAGATAAGTAAATACGACGCGTCGCAGCCAAACTGTAAGAGACTATATAAACCTCATAGTGGAAACGCCGCCACCAACCATGAAAATAGCAAGTATCAGGAACGATTTTGTAAAGTTTCCGACTGTACTTTCATAAGACATCTACTGACGAAAAGCTAGGATGGAGAGCTTCGCAAGTTGAATAACTCTTGAAGAGTCTTTAGTACATATTTTTGCTTTTTTGTCAAGACATAATCTCTACTGATCTAAAAAGGAGGGGTTTAAAGAATGGGGTATCAGAAGTCTAGTTTGCATTTAGCAACTCTTTCGATTGCTTTGTGTGTTGCATTTACGCCGTTATATTTTCAGACACCACAGCTGGGCGCACAGCCGCTATACGTCAGTATTAAGTTCCCACGCACGCCTGTAGGCTCTCCCCGGAGTTCAATCGGGGGAGCGACGCGCTCACCGATTTCTTGCCTCAGAAGCAACTCAACTTTAATAGTCTTGTCTCCCCAAAGTAATGTAATAACCACCGTTTCAGCTCAGCCGACATTCTTTTGGTATATTCCTAAAACACCAGCAAAATCCGCAAAATTTGTAGTTTCCGACCAGCAAGGACAGCTCGTTTACCAGACAACCTTGACCCTGAAGGGTATTCCTGGTGTAGTGAAACTGAGCCTTCCGAAAAATGTAGCACTGGACACGGGTCAAGAATATGACTGGAAGTTTGGGCTCACCTGCAACCCGGACAACGAGTCGGAGAATATAGCAGTTGAAGGGTCGCTCAAGCGTACTGGGCTAACTTCAGCTCAGAGGAATCAGTTAGCGGCTGCCAAACAACCCCTAAAGAAAGCAGAGGTGTATGCAAAAGCCGGAATTTGGCAAGAAACTATCAGTATTTTGGCTCAATTACGCCATGACCGTCCGAGCGATCGCAATATCAATGCAGCCTGGAAAGAATTGTTAGAGTCAGTGGAGCTAAAAGAGATCGCTAATGCACCACTGGTTGAATGTTGTAGAGCCGATAACTGATCAAACAAGGATGAAGCAGAGAAGATACAGAATAAAGCCGAAAATTGTTTCATACTTCATACTTTAAACTTCATCCTTCCGTTCACTTTTAAACACAATCTTATGAGAGAACGATTAAAGCGGCTGCTTTGGGACTGGCGCGGGGTGTGGATTACGGCTCCCACGATCGCAGGACTAGTGATTCTCCTGCGGATGCTCGGTTTTTTACAGCCTTGGGAGTGGGCCGCTTATGACCAGTATTCTCGTTTACGTGCTACCGAACCACGAGACAACAGAATTGTGATCGTGGGTATTGATGAAGCGGATATCCAATCCATTGGGCAGCCGATTATTCCCGATGAAGTCTATGCTCGATTGCTGGAGAAGCTCAAAGCGATGCAGCCGAGAGCCATCGGATTAGACATTTATCGCGATTTGCCCGTCGAACCGGGTCATGAAAAACTAGTTCAGGTGTTTAAATCCACCCCAAATTTAATTGGAATTCAAAAGGTAGTTGGCAATAACAGCCGCGAGGCGGTGGCACCGCCCCCCGTACTCAAAGATAAAGGACAAGTGGGTTCTAACGATCTGATCTTGGATGCCGATAACAAGGTACGGCGGGATTTGCTGTTCGTGGAGACGGCAAAAGGGGATACGATGGCGACCCTGGGTATGTATGTGGCTTTGCTGTATTTGGAGAAGGAAAACATCCAGATCAAGGAAATTCCAGGAACAACGGATTGGCGGTTAGGTAAAACAACTTTTGACCGCTTTCAATCCAATGATGGGGGCTATATCCGAGCGGATGATGGAGGCTACCAAGTATTTTTGAATTACCGGGGGCCAAGCAACCACTTCACCATTGTCCCGATGAGGGATATTCTCAACAATAAGGTGCCGAAAGAGTGGGGACGCGATCGCATTATCTTAATTGGTGGAGTGAGCGAAAGTTTCCCAGATTTATACTTTACCCCCTACAGCAGCAGTCTGCTCAGCAGCCCAGAGCGCATGGCTGGGGTAGAAATTCATGCGAATATCGCCAGTCAAGTACTCAGTGCTGCCCTCGAAGGGCGCTCCCTGATCAAGAGTTGGCCAGAGTCATCCGAGTGGCTGTGGATTCTGTTTTGGGCAGCCGTCGGTGGGGTTTTAAGTTGGCAGGGACGATACACGGGTGGCGTTACCAATTTTTCCATCCATCGCGCATTCGGCCCGATTCTTGCCGGGGGGGCTTTAGTCGGCAGCACCTATATTGCCTTCTTAGCGGGATGGTGGATACCGATTATTCCACCGATTCTAGCTCTATCGGGTTCTACCATCGTAATTATGGCTTACATCGCCCAAACGGCTAGAGGAATTCGTAAAACCTTTGGTCGCTATTTGACTGATGAAGTCGTTGCTAACTTATTAGAACATCCTGAAGGATTAAAACTGGGTGGCGAGAGGCGAAAAATTACCATTCTAACCTCCGATTTGAGAGGATTCACAGCTTTATCTGAACGATTGCCTCCCGAAGAGGTGATTAAAGTCCTCAACCTTTACTTGGGCTACATGGCGGATGTGATTACCCAGTACCAGGGAACCATTGATGAGTTTATGGGGGATGGAATCTTGGTTCTGTTTGGTGCTCCTACGGCGAGAGAGGACGATGCTCAAAGAGCGATCGCCTGTGGGATTGCGATGCAGCTAGCAATGGATTGCGTCAATGCAAAAATGAAGCAATTGGACTTGCCACAGCTAGAAATGGGCATTGGAATCAATACGGGCGATGTAGTCGTAGGAAACATTGGCTCGGAAAAGCGCACCAAGTACGGTGTCGTGGGTAGCCAAGTCAACCTAACTTACCGCATCGAATCCTATACAGTAGGGGGTCAAGTTCTGATCTCAGAATCGACATTCAAAGAGGCAGGCTCAATTGTCGAAGTTGAGGGGCAAAGAGAGGTATACACCAAAGGCGTTAAAAAACCTGTCACGATCTATGAAGTTGCCGGGATTGGTGGGGCATTTAATCTATTTTTGCGGCAACAGGAAGAAGAATTTTTTCCCCTTGCTGAATCGATTAATATCCAGTACGCCATTCTAGATGGAAAGCACGTCAGTGCAGTCATGTTAAAAGGTCGTTTAGTCAAGCTTTCTGCCAAGGGTGCTGAAGTCAGCGCTCAATATCCAGTTGTTCCATTAAGTAATATAAAATTCAATTTGTTACCCCTCAATACTCCAGACTCAGCCAGCGAAGATATCTATGCAAAGGTCATAGAAAGAGAGATCGATAATGGAAATTTTTGTATCCATTTCACTTCCTTACCGCCAGATATAGAATCCATGTTGAATAACCTGTACGAATCTAGTGCTTCTGTTCGCTAAAAGCTGAGGAGTGTCCCAAAATTTATAACTAAAGAGGTAGCTTGAATTTCCTTGATACGTTTATTAATCTTTGTTGACTTATACCATTTCTCTTTTTCTCGGCTAGAATTGAGTCGCTCTTCATTGGTAATTGGTAATTGGCGCTCTCCCATTCCCAGCCTCCATTCCCTAGTCTGTCTAGTAATTATGTAGAAAACTGGTATCACAGCCGTTTCCATAGGGATAAGCCTCGCCCCATACAGGGAGCAGAGGAGATTCTTTGCATCCGGAAGCCATAGAAAAGGATTGAATTAAAATGTATCCGCATTCTTCCGTCGGGGCTGTCTAGAGAGTCATTTTTTCCGTATCATACCAAATCCGTTTTTATAACCCCCCTTTCAATGCAATTCAAGGGGAGTAGGGAATAGGGAGGTGATTTTTCTCCCCCAGCCTCCCCTGCTGCCCCAGCTCCCCCTGCTTTCTTAAAAAGGGGATAGTTAATCGGGATTTGTACACCTGATTCTTTTCATTGGCTATATGGAATTCATTTAAAAATCGCCGTAATATTCCAACTGTATACTCCTCTTTCTTAGAAAGAGCTGTGTTTTTTACTACTCAATTGACACTCAAAATAGACTTGCCGATTATTAGATGGAATTCCAACAGCAAATTTTCTATCCAATGAAAATTAATTTTTGTAAATTCATCTTGTTAATGAATTTTATAATACTTTTACAATCGGTATTTGAGCAACAATCCCAAGATGATTGCATTCCAATACTTAGTACATAGAACAGACAGAAATGAACAATATGCCACAGGAAATATTGACAAAAATCTACCAAATGCTAGTCGCTCCTCTATTTAAACTAGGGGAGACTCCTGTATCGATTGGTTCGATCGTTCAACTAATACTATCATTACTGTTTGTCCTTGTCCTTACTCGTGCTTGCAAGAATGTCCTTAAGCAACGGCTGCTGGTTAGACTGAGAATTGATGAAGGCAATCGAGAAGCGATCGCAACAATCATCAGCTATAGCTTCGGTACCTTAGGGTTAATCGTCGTCCTGCAAACAACGGGCTTTAACCTCGCTTCTTTAGCCGTCTTAGCAGGTGGTTTAGGTGTTGGAATTGGCTTAGGTTTACAAGACGCAACCAAAAACTTTGTCAGTGGTTTAACTTTATTGCTAGAAAGAAAGCTAAAGGTTGGAGACTTTGTTGAACTTGATACGCTTTCAGGCTATATAAGAGAGGTTTCTATTCGGTCTACACTAATTCGCACACGGGATGGAGCCTATGTAGTCGTCCCTAATAGCAAAATGGCAGAGAACCGAATTGTAAATTGGAGCTATGATGGCTTCAAATCAAGGATTAAAATTCCTGTTGGTGTTTCCTATGACAGCGATCCAGTAGTCGTAACGGAAATTCTTTTAAAGTCAGCCTATATGGAAAAATCTGTATTCCATGAGCCAACTCCTGAAGTAATTTTTAAAGGCTTTATGGATAATTCCTTAGGGTTTGAACTATGGGTATGGGTGAATCGAATTGATCGAGAGCCTCAGATTAAAAGCTCTTTAAACTTTATCATTGAGTATAACTTACGCCAACAAGGAATCAATATCCCATTCCCACAACTGGATTTGTGGTTTCGCAACCCTGAAGTATTCACCTCAAGCCTGCTTTCTCGGAGTAATGGACAAGATACCCTCCAAAGGGTACACAATGGGCAAGATACAGCTCAAAGGGTGCAGCAAGAATTAGCAAAAAAAGTATCAAAGCCCTTAGCCATTAGAGATTTGCTGCGGCAAGTTACTTACTTCCACAATTTTACTGACATAGAATTGCGGCAATTAATTGAAATCGGGTATCGGAAACGTCTAACAGAATCCAGTGTCTTATTTCGGGAAGGCGATCCAGGCGATGCCTTTTATATTATTTTATCTGGCTCAGTAGAAGTCTTCGTAGAGAAGATAGATAAGCAGCTGACAACGCTTCAGACCGGAAATTTTTTTGGGGAACTTTCTTTGATGTTAGGAATTCCTCGAACAGCATCAGTTCGAGCCTTAGAAGATAGTATTCTATTTGTGATCAACAACAAGGGATTTGAAAAACTTTTACACGAACAGCCTGAGTTAGCCGAAGTGATCATTGAAGAGTTAGGCAAGCATCAAGAAGAATTATCCGAGCGGCAAGAGCAGTTACGAGCGATGGGGTTAGTCGATGCCGCAGAAGATGATAAAAATCCTGTAGCTTGGGTTCGTAAACGGTTAAAAAACCTCTTTAGCCTTTAAGTTAGTAATAAGTCAAAAAGAAAGCTGATAGCACCGAGTTGGGCATCGAGATACCCCACACGACAGACGGGCTACACGGCAGGCAGGCTGTCTGTCCCACTCAGCCCCTGGACAATCATTGAAAGCTTTCAGTTAAGGTGCATTTTACTAACGAGGGAAAGATGAGCGATCGCAGCCCAACACAAAACCAAAATCCGCTAGTTCAGGAAATAACGGCTCTGCGCCGAGAAGTTGCCCACCTTAAAAGCGTAAAAATCGCGTTTGATGCTCAACACGAGCTCCTCAGGAGCTTGGTGACCATGTTACAAACCTCAAACGGGACACTAATGCTAAGAGGTTTGTTGCAACAAACTTTGAGCATTGCTCGTCGGCTAACCAGTGCTGAAGAAGGCAGTTTGTTTTTACTGGATGAGTCCGGTATTGTCACTGAGAGTATCCTAGCTCGCGGTGCTACCATCCGAGCGCAAAAGCAAAGACTGATCGGCGAAGTTCTCGATAAAGGTTTGGCGGGTTGGGTTGTCCGAAACCGCCAAGTTGGATTGATTAGTGACACGTTGAAGGATGAGCGATGGATAACATTACACAATCAGCCTTATCAAGCTCGCTCTGCACTCTGTGTTCCTATCCTTAAGGGTAAGCTGTTGCTCGGCGTTCTCACGTTGATGCACTCGCAACCGGCACACTTTACCCAGGAGTCCGCCCGTTTAATGCTGATGACGGCGCAACAAATGGCTATCATTCTTGAAAATGCCGAACTCTATAGTAAATTCCGACAGGTAGACCAAGAATTACATCATAAAGAGTTACATCCTGTTGAAGAAGAAGCGACAACTGAGGATGAATTATCGAAACTGGGCATTTATATCATGTTTGGGGATGGAAATTTTCTCTACGTTAACCAACGGTTTGCCGAAATTTTCGGCTATACCTTTGGGGAACTGATTTCGTTAGAGTCAGTAATCAACCTAGTAAGCACGAATAACCGTGATTCTGTCGCGAGGCAAATCAATCAGTGTCTTCAGGGGCAACTCCAACGCCTCTTGTGTCGATTTAAGGGGCAAAGAAAAGATGGCAAACAGATTGATGTAAAAATTTCCGGAACAAGAACCAAACTGTACGGTAAGTTCGTGATTATCGGAGCCCTCTGCGAAGTTGAATCCGCGTTAGTTCAATAATCAATTTTGATATCTTCCCGCTGCTAGCCTCTAGGAGGTAGAGTGGGAACCTGCTGCCGACATTAAGGTAAAGTATGAATGCTAAAATTTTAACCTTCAACCTGTTAAGGTAAACTTGCAAGCAACCGTCGAGCAACTCTCTAAAATTCGGATTTTTGGCGATTTAGAACCTTCGGAATTAGAAGGTTTACAACCCTTTAGCCAAGTGCAGCACTACCAGCAAGGGGAAATCCTCATGCAAGAAGGCGATCGCCTTCCGGCAAAGCTGTACAGTCTGCTCATGGGTTCTTTGCGTGTTACCAAGACAGCACCAGCCGGCAAGGAAACCATTCTCCGTACCTTACTAGCTGGAGAAATTTTTGCCGCACCTGCCATTTTTGGCAATGGTATTGCTCCAGCAACCGTCACCGCCGAGGATAATTGCCAGATTCTCACTGTCCAACGTGATGGCTTAGTCGATGCCATTCGCCAAAATCCTGAGATTGCCTTACAAATGCTCAGCGTATTCAATCAGCGACTACAGAGGCTGCATAACACCGTTCATGGACTTGTTTCTGAGCGAGCGATCGTGCGTTTGGCGCAGTTTATTCAGTATTTTGCCGCTCACTATGGAACCGAGATAACTCCTGAGGGTCAACAGTTGAAAGTCAAACTTTCCTACTATCAAATTGCCCGCAGTATCGGGATTACCTACGAAGAGTGCGTGCGGTTGTTCAAAACTATCCAGTCTGTTGTCACCTACAGTCGTGGAGGTAAGATTACGGTGCTGGACTCAGAAGCTTTAGAAGCCATTACCAGTGGCAAAAACTGAGGGATGACGAACTTTTCACTCCTTTATTGAATCAGGATTACTGCCTCTTCCGCTTTAGTATTTAGAGCTTTTTTCAACTCTTGCCCAACCTTCCCAATCAGTTCGTCAAAAGCCTCCTGATTCTTAGTTAGTTGTTCTGTAAAAACCCTCTCCAACTCAGGTTTCATTTGCTCACAAGTAGAGTCAATCTTGTCGTCGTTCAAAAGAAGAGGACGACTCCAACTAGGAACATCCACTTTTGTCTTAATTGCCTCTTGAGTTTTGCTGCGAGTTATCTCCACACCGGCGGCAAGCACCGAAACCCCATAGACTAGCACAATAGGCCAAGTCAAATGCCCGGTTAGTATTAGAGCGATGATGCTACCGACAGTACCTCCACCAATCACCACATTGACGATAAACGATACTGTATCAGCAAGAATCGTATCTCCAATCGCTAACTCCGGGTTGACCATATCAGGGTTAATTCCTTCCTCGAACCTCAAGCTGCTTCGAGGTATCTGATACTTTCGACAAATAGGGTCGGTTTGTTGGGCTAATTCGGGTTGAATCTTGCTGTTAAACCAAGTGACGCATTGAGTGTTGACGATCTGCCGAGTGCGATCGCTCTTTATCCACTGTTCTGCCTGCGTCTTCATCACCCCTTCCAGGTCAGCCAGAGTTCGGATTTTGTTGCTTCGCCAATCCTTGAGACTGGGTTTGATGGCGTTTTCAATCAAACCCTCTGACAGGGGTTGGGTCAGCCGTTCGATTAACTCTGGAATATGTCTCTCAATCAGGTCTTTCACCTTCTTTGAGTCGAATACTTCGTTGACCTCTGCCTTAAATGCAGATGCCCGCAGATCCCATCGTCCGACCCGTGCTAGACCTAGGGCAATACACCGTTCTGGTTCTGGGTCTGGGCGAACCTGACTTTCGGGTTCCGGGAACATCTCCTCGCAAATCTCACGAGTAAATTTCATCCGGGATGCACCGCCCGTCATCAGTACAACTTTCGGCACAATGCCTTGTTGGTCGAGCTTTTCCTTCGCCACATTCACGGCCTCGCCAAAGGACTGAATCCAACTCTTGCCCCCCAATTCAGGTAAAGGCTGGTTCAATAGTTCTTGTGCGATCGCACGATTAACCTGGGGAATAAAGTAAATCTGTTCGTTGATCGATTCAAAGCCGCGTGCATAGGATTGGGGATGGCTGTATAGCTGTTCATTCGAGAAGTAGTCTTCCTTCGCTTTTCGGCAAGCCAGTTCGCAACGTGCTTGGTGATGCGGATAGTCCTCAAACACTCGTTCGAGTAACGCCTTATCCTTGTGGTTGGCGAGAGTCCGAGCAAAAATTGCTTTGTCAATCAGGGAGGCTCCTAGGGCGTTACTTCCGAAATCGATCGGTATCTCGTGCAAGCTCTTAACGAGGGTAAAATCTGTAGTCGAAGAGCCAATATCAACAATCAATACTGCTGACTTGAGTTTGTCATAGTCCAGTTTCCCGGCTTCCTTCGCTTGCATAAAAGCGGCTCGCGATTCGGGGACAACGCTCAGTAAGGGAATGCCTGTTTCCTTGAGTAGCTTTTGGTAGTCTTCGCGATCGCTAACTGACCATCCAGAAGGACAGCCAACAAATAACTGGCTGGTTGTCCCCCCTTCAATCTGTTTGCTGTCTTTCAGAAGACGGTAGTAGGTTTCGAGAAAACTGTTGATTGTTTTCCTATAATTTAGGTCGTTGTTTGGTTTTTGCTTAAACGAGATTGAAAGCTGAGTCACGCCAGCTTGAATTAACGCTTGTTCTCCGACCAGATAGCCGAGGTCGGGATGCCAGCCAAGCGCCGTAATTTGAACCTTCTTATTATTAACCTCCAGCATCTCTGGTGGCTCAATGCTCTCCACCCTCGCCTTAGCCACAGCGGTTTCACCGTGCCCCAGATCAAACCCAATTGTTTCTACAACTTGCATACCTATCCTTTCCCCGAATCCTTGCTTACAAGGGAAACATTTTTTAAATGAAGACTTTGACGAAAGATTTAGTTTTTAGTCAGTGCTTTAGCGCTAAAGCGCCACGACGAATCGCTACTCTCTAAGCTCGGAATAGGCTGGCTCAATCACCCGCCCTCGCCGCAACAAGCGATCGCCTTTCAATAAAGCAGGAGTTATCGTCACGTAATCTTTAGTGGAGCGATCGATACTTGGCTCGAAATCAAAATGCTCACGATGACTCTGAGCATCGTCCGAGCGATAAATTTGCGATCGAATTCCTTGCTCCATCAAAATCTGGGGCAAAAGTTTCGTCAGTTCCAGTGCCATCTGAGGCTTCTCCAGCACTGACGCGCCCATCAACCGCTGAACGACATTCAATAGTTCGGGTAACTCTTCGATTCCACTGGCATCGAGTGGTTTTTGCACTTGCTCAGCCGAAGTGACGGCAAGATCGATGGTATTCAGCGCGTCTGCCAGGTTATCTAGCAGGACTTGGCTATCAACCTGCACGATAGGCTGAGCCGCTTCTACAGGCTGAATCACATCTGAATGAGTGTCCTGCTTACCTTTGTCGAGTTGGAGGACAACCTCCAATCCTACAAGCACAGTCATCAGCAAGATATCCATCCAAGCCCCTGGAGTATCTTGAGTCAACGAGAACAAGGAACCTAAGATGCTGATACCGATGAGTGCCTGTAGCACTTTCAAAATTAAGCCATTGGAGAGAAATTTCGCGCCTTGGTTGCCCATCGGCTGGGGCTCTGGTTCTAAAAGCCTTGTTTCATTAGCCGCCGTGAGCGCACCAATGGACTGTCGCAATGTATCTAAGAAAAATGAGGCCAGACGTACCTGAGCCACACTCAGCCCGCCAATGTAACTCTTCTCTAGATTATCGAGTCGGTTTTGAACTAACTGAACAACCTGCTCCGGGCTGCTTGCCCTCTCAATCTCTGTCTGAAGTTCACTCCGTTCTTTGCTAAAAAGTGTAAATAGTGTTTTCATCGCTTACCAAGACTTCAGCGTTATTTTTAATAGGGATTAAGTAGATTACTAAAATTTTAAGTAAATGCTGAAGCGAGTTGTACTAATTTATTTTCATCAATATTCTTCTTACTCAAGAAATAACGTTATTTCTAGTGTTCCAACTTCTACCGAAAGGAACAATTTGCAAGTTCTGCGCGTGATATTAACGAATTAAGGCTTTCTGCTTAGAGCTGCTATCCAATCCTTCAGTTCGTTCTATATTAGCTTCTCTGGTGAAGCTTGATCTAGGATACTCCTTGGCTGGACTTTGTCTCCACCGTAGCACCCTGGCGATCGCACGATACCTGTGGCGTCATCGCCCTTGGCGGTATCCCTGTGGAACAATCACTTATTGGATGGGGATTGCCAGCTCACCTAAATTCAATTATTCCTCGGACTTAATTTCAGTAGCTTGCTTGACCGTGAAACCAATTTCTTGACCATAGGAAATCTCCAGCGTATGACCGTCAGGGTCACGGATAAAAGCCCAGTAACCAACTGGGTATCCCTCATCCTGGGGCTCCTGTTGTAAAACATCATCCAAGCGAGCCTCATGGCAAAGGCGATCGACTTCTTCACGGGTTTCGCAGGCTACACCGAGATGTGCGATGGGTAAGAGTGGATTGTCTACCGTGAGCATTTGAATCAGCACGATCACAAAAGGCCGAGTTAGGTCACTGAGCCAGACAACGTCTGATTTAGGAGTTCCATCCGTGCGGCGGTGAACAACTTGCATCCGTGCATACTTTGAATAAAATGCGATACTTGTATCCACATTGCTCACAGGAAGCGCTACGTGTGTAAACCCAAGATCTGACATAATCAATCTCCTAATATTGGCTATTATTTATTGTTTGGACAAACAAGCCAATCATAAATAACCAATTCCAAACTTACCAGCGATCGCAAAAGTCGATACATTGTGCCTATGCTTGTTCCAGGGGGCTCTACCAAGGAAGTGCAACTTTTTTTGCATCATCTTTCAACAGCTCAGCCAGAATCATGACCTAAACGGAAGTAACATAAGGAGCTTTTGTCCTCCAAACTTGCAACAGCTGGTTACCTCCTCTCTGAAATTCATAGGGCACCTGTTTAATTTCCAGATTATACCCCTGTGCAGCTAATTCTTTCCGGATAAAGGGTAGTAGCGAGGAAGGTTCCCCAGAAATATTTAACAGAGGAAAAATTCGCACCTCCGCTGCAACGCGGCACAGTTCCCGAATGGAGGCGAGGTGAAAGTCTTGTGAGAGTAAATCGGAATAAGTAAATAAAAAGTGACTGCACAAGGCGAGGTCGAAGCGATCGCACTCGAAAGGCAACGTCGGTAACTCAGCCCTCACATAACGTTCTTGCTGAATTCCTAAGGGCAAATCGTCCAGAAATCGTTGCATAGCAGTCATTCGGATTTGTCCTAGCTGCTCTGGTGACTGAATATCCTGCCAAGAGTAGCTTTCCAGATTGGCCTTAACACCATCGATCACAGTTGGGTAAGTTTCTTGAATACGCTGGGTGATTTCATCGGCAGAAAACTGATAAATCGGATCACAGGAAATCACTGAGTATCCTCGGTGAGTCATCTCCGCGTTGAAGCTAGCAGGGCCGCCTGCACAATCGAGAATTCTTAGATGGAGGTCATTAGGCGTCAAGTGAAACATTTTGACATATTCCGTCAGGGAACGTCCCCAAGGAATGACTTTCTCAAGTTTGAAGCCCATTAGTGTTTTTAAGAATTGTGTTCTAACTTCACTAGCCTATCCGATGCGTTTGCTCTACAGCTCACCCAGTTACCGCCTCTGAGCGCGATTGTGCAAAGGGCATCGACAAAACCGATCACAAAAACTGTTGTTCAAAATCACCGAGTTGTGTAATCCAACTTCTGAAGTGTATTTTCTTTCGTCTGTAGGATTTTCCCGTCAGCTTCAAACTATCCGGTGTTGAGGAGAATAGCATCATGAACACTCAAAAAATTCGCTTTGCGACAATTACACTAATCTATGCCGCTCTGCTGTTTGCAGCACCCCTGCTCATTAAACTCTTGTCACAACTTCCATGACAGATTGTAGGGTGAGCATTGCCCACCCTACATCAAGGCTATTAATTGAGAGAGCGTATCTACCTCTCAAAAGTCGCTAAAACACGGGAGCCGCTTCCAAAATCTCCAGAGGAGCCTGATGAAATTGCTTAAAGTTTTCCACAAACCGCTTCGCTAGAGCCTTGGCTTGTTGCTCATAAACCGCCGGATCGCTCCAAGTCTTCTGAGGGTCTAAAATGTGCTGCTCAACTCCAGGAACCGATTCGGGTACCAAGATTTTGAAGATCGGATGATCATGGAAGGCGACGTGATCCAACTCGCCACTGAGAGCGGCAGATATCATCGCCCGAGTGAATGGAAGCTTGATGCGTGAGCCGATGCCGTAAGGCCCACCAGTCCAACCTGTATTGACTAAGTACACCGTAGCATCGAACTTAACCAACTTTTCATACAACATCTTACCGTAAACAGTTGCAGACAACGGTAGGAACGGCTGACCAAAACAGGCTGAGAACGTGGCTTGTGGTTCAGTAATTCCGCGCTCTGTACCCGCTACCTTGCTGGTATATCCCGACATAAAGTGATAGATAGCTTGGCGATGGGTCAATTTGGCAATGGGTGGTAATACCCCAAACGCATCCGCCGTCAAGAAAATAACGGTCTTGGGATGACCACCGATACCAGGAATCACGCAATTTGGAATATATTCTACCGGATAGGCAACTCTAGTATTCTCCGTTAAGCTGCCATCGTCATAATCCGGTACGCGGGTATTTTCATCCAGAACCACGTTTTCCAACATTGCGCCAAAGCGAATGGCTTCCCAAATTTGAGGTTCATTTTCCTTAGATAGGCGAATGGTCTTGGCATAACATCCTCCCTCAAAATTGAAGGTGCCCAGATCTGACCATCCATGTTCGTCATCTCCAATTAAATGGCGGACGGGGTCGGCAGATAGGGTAGTCTTACCCGTACCAGAGAGTCCAAAAAATAGAGCCGTGTTGCCATCATTATCCATGTTGGCAGAGCAGTGCATCGGCAAAACATTGCGTTTCGTCATGATGTAGTTCATGAACGAGAACACTGATTTCTTCATTTCACCGGCATAGTGAGTACCACCAATCAGAACCAGTCTTTTCTCGAAACTGAGTACAATAAAAGCTTCACTATTGATGCCATCAATGTCTGGGTCACCCTGGAAACCTGGAACGGAAATTACTGTAAAGTCAGGGTGATGAGTTTTGAGTTCCTCTGCTGTTGGCCTGAGGAACATTTGATGAACAAATAAATTGTGAGACGCTAGCTCATTAATAACTCTGACACTGAGTTGGTAACTAGGATCGGTACCCACATAACCATCAAAGACATACAAATTTTTACCCTGTATGTAAGCCAGCATTCGCTTGTAGAGTAGGTCAAATTTCTCGATCGCAATCGGAACATTGACGGTGTTCCAATCGATTTCGTTATGGATACTCGGTTCGTCAACGATGAATTTATCCTTGGGGGAGCGACCCGTATATTTGCCAGTTTTGACACAAAGAGCACCATTACTCGCTAAAATACCTTCTTGACGTACTATTGAATGTTCTATAAGTTTAGGAACCGATAGGTTCCAATACACCTGACCTAAGTTCTTCAGGCCGAGAGACTCTAGCCCATCTATCTTTCCATTCGTATCTTTCTTGTCTTGGGAATAGTTCTGATAAAACCCATTCAGATTTTTCAGAGCTAGGGACTCTCGATTCTGAGTTTTGCTATTCATCTGAGTACTCCCTTTACGAAAAGTGTTGGAATTAAGTTGCGTGAAAAACAGGTAAAGTATTTACTTATTATTCTTCAGCCAAATTAAATTTACTAATTTATAAGTAATACTTATTGGATCTAATTAATACTTGTTTTCGTTTTTCGACTAAAGTTTAGCTCCTCTTAAGGAGCTTTATTTACAGTTCTTAATTGAGAGCCTTGTTCAGTAATTGTTGTGATTTCTAGGCAATTACTCTACTCAGTGTTAACGCCTTCAAGAAAAGCGTAATTGTATCAAAGCTCGGCAAAAAAAGCTTCGTTAATCACCAAAAACCCTAGACACCAGTAATAAAGCCTTGGAACGTAGCAATCGCGAGGTACTAGATTGGTTAAATTGTGAAATTTACTGGTTATAAATTGATTGAACCTCTAATTGTAGCAAGTTGCAGTCGGAATTGTCACTAGAGTCAATGAGTAAGACTAAAAGTAATTAGTCATTACCAATTCTCCGTATCACCGAGCAAGACCGAAGCTGAGTATTAATACTATTTCGCCATAGAAAGGCTAGAGAGTCCCTTCTTACCCCCCTTAAGTTCCTCCTGGTATGAGTTCCAGTTCCCCTGAAGATTTTTGCTTCTTGGAGGTTACGGGGGTTCCCAGTGTAGCGCCGACACCTAGAAACGGTATTAAGCGATCGCTCAAATACAATAAGAGAGACTCCTGCGATAAATTTTCAAGAGATCAACCTTAAAGGAAAGATGAGTTGATACGTATTAATACTTAGTGTTTCGATAACTAGCTAGTGATACTTCAGTGCTAGGGGTATCGCAACGCACTCAAAAGGTAGAGTTGCAGCGTTGGAAAGCACAGACACCTTAATCTGAACCTTGATGTTGCATTGAAGTTGAACCGAGTACCTATAACTTGAGACGTCGAGTGCTGCCTCGGTTAGACTAACGAAACGGCTCAACCAAGAGCCGTCGGCGAACAGGGCGGGACAAGCGCCGTGAAGCGATCGCACGACAGGTTTTCGTTACTCGCTGGGCGTACACAGGAACTTCAAGCCATCTTACTCGCTCTATATAGCAGCTCTGATAGAAGCCATGCCATAATCTTATAGAAATTACACATAAGTGAAAGTGCTATCTCAGAGGCTAGGTGCCTACCTGTATTATCAGCGATCGCCATTTAGTGGTGAGCGAGCTTGATAGTCTAGTCGTCAAATAGATTTTGCACAAAAGCGACATTTAAGGTTGAATTCGATTCTTCAGTTCCCAATTAGTCAAGGGTGTTGATATTGTATTGACAACCAGGGTTTTTTGTGTATAACTAGAGGCGGACTGTTGCCTACTGTAATTGTTATTTTGGCTTTAGCGTTCGTAAAAAAAATCTTGGCAATTCTAGGGGTTAGAGCGAGCAATTTATCAAAATTTTAGTCTCTTGCCAACAAGCTAATCAGCTGTTATTTAAGTTATTTTTGGAGAAGTAATAATCAATGAAAACTGAAAAAATTAAAGTTTTAATGATTGTGGAACAGTGCAATCCCACCTTTCCCTCTGTCCCCTTCGTGGCTTATAATTTATTTAAAGAAGTTGATAAACTTGTAGATGTAACGCTTGTCACTCACGAAAGGAATAGACAGGCATTTGAAACGAAAACAAACCACAAAAAGGTTGTTTATATTTCACAAGGTGATTTAAATACTGCGTACTATAAATTCGTAGAAGGTTTTGCGACTAAAGGGCGGATAAACTGGCCTTTATACCATACTTTGACTTATCCAATTTATGGAGAGTTTAATAATAAGGTATACAAGCAATTTAAACCAGAAATATTGAGAGGAGACTATGATGTAGTTCATGCCTTAACTCCGATGATGCCGAGATATCCTTATAAAGTAGTGAAGGCATGTCGCAAGACTCCTTTTCTGCTAGGGCCTGTAAACGGAGGGCTTCCTTTCCCGACGGGATTTCAAGAAACAGCCAAGCAAGAATCAGCGAACTTAAACTTTTTGAGAACCTTGGGACGCTCATTAATACCAGGGTATGTGGAAACTTACAAGAAAGCCGACAAAATTCTAGTGGGTTCAACCTATACCCTGCAAATGTTGAATAAGCTGTTTGCACTCTCAGACAATAAAACTGAACTCTTCTATGAAAATGGCATCGCAAGCGATTTTCTAAATAATGCCAAAAATACCAGTAATGGAAGTAAAGTTAATTTACTTTTCGTGGGAAGGTTAGTTCCTTATAAGTGTGCTGACATTGTTATTGAAGCGATTAGTAAGTTAGACCAAGAAGTTCAAGATAAAATTTCTCTGACGATTGTAGGTGATGGCTCAGAAAGAGGTAATTTAGAGCAACAAGTTCGGGATAATAATTTAAGCGAAGTCGTCCGCTTTGCGGGCTGGGTTAATCAACAAGAGACACTTGAATATTACAGTAAATCTGATATCTTTTGTTTCCCTTCAATTAGAGAATTTGGGGGAGCCGTGGTCTTGGAAGCGATGGCTTGTGGACTTCCCTGCATTGTGGCTAACAATGGTGGAATTGCTGAATATGTAACTGAAGAAACTGGCTTCAAGATAGACCCGATCTCAAAGGAATATCTAGCGCAAGAACTAACGGAGAAAATCAAGCTCCTCGTCAAAGATGAGCAGCTTCGGAAAAATATGTCTCTCAAAGCTGTCGAAAGAGTTCAAGAATTTGAATGGTCACAGAAGGCTAAAAAAATTGTTGAAGTTTATCAGGAATTAATTAAGGCAAAAAGTTGAGCGCCTTACGTTGAAAGAGTTTTTGACTTTTAACTTCGAGCAAGGCCGCACTAGACCTGCTTGGCAGAAATAATTCTCCCCCTCTCTTGCCAAAACACAGGAACTGAGGGGAAACTCTTGCCGAGTTGGGTCTAGTGCGTTCCGCTAAAAACAAACCGCTGATGCCAAGTACACCAACGCAGCCGTTTACACCGTAAATCTAGGAAAGCTTTCCAGCTTAAGTTCCACTGGGTTTTTCTTCAGCAGGTATCTCTTTAGCTGCTTTTGATGACTCTTCTTCTACTTTTAAGGGTGGTGTCTGAAGTCTCTGGACAGGTACCTGTTCACCTGGGATTAATCTTTTCGGTTGTAAAGACATGACCGCCGCCAGGAAAGCAGGCACTTCAATTAGAGTTTTTAAGAGTAATGTGGTTAAAAAAGGCTCGACGGCATTAGCAGCTTTGTGTGCAGAGTTTGTCTGCGATCGCGTTTGTGTTTCTACTAGGTTTGACTGGGTCATCGGAGAAAATATTTGCCCTGCTGCTTTTCCCAGGATAATGATCGGGGAGCAAATTAATGCTAGGGGTAAAATTACCAGCCAAATCAGTAATCCAGAAATTAACCAAAATAAACTCGAATATAAAGTTTCTGAAAGCTTCTGCATTGCTATAGCCGTCCCCTACACTGGTTGCCTCTCAGCTAACTTCTTAAAAGAATCGTTAGTTTGGCTGAGATTGCCTTCTTGACTCAGCCCTTAATCCGGTAGTCTCGCCGCTGTACTCCACCTTGTTTTTTAATTGTAGGGGCTCAATTGCAGAGCAGATCATGTTTCTACTGAGTTTAGCCGTAGGAAAAGACGGTTGATTCTTCCAGCTTCCGAATCAATGAAGCAAGATTCTGAGCTTTGAGCCACAAAGACAACCCGACTAAACCTGAACTCCATCCACGGCACTAGTCTCTGTTCCAGCTGCGGACTTTACGTCGGACTGCAAAAGTTAAATGAAAATAGTGTAAACTTTTGTTAAGAACTTAAAGGAGTAATCGTTGTGACCACTCAAACGGGATTCGGGAAAGTTCAACCGAAGCAACAGACCGCTCAGAAAAGTAAGGGAAAACGGGCGGCAGCCTCGAAAAAGTACGACGAAATGAAAAAGTCAGGGCTGCCAGAGTTCAATATTTATGTGCGTATCAAGGGACAGGGAAACTGGCTGCCAGCAGGTTCAATGACCGTGAATCGGAGTAGTCAGATTAACCAAGCGGTATTTGAGCAAGAGCAGGAATTACTTAAAGGTGTCTGTCGCGTATTCCCCAAACTACGCAAGCACCAAAATAACTTGGAGTACGGTCATCGACTCAAGGAATTCAAGGATGAGCCAATTCAGCTGGCGGTTCGTCCTCAGCCAACAACAGCTCAGTTAATGCAATCAACCCTGAGCAACATGAAAGAGCGCTTTTCGTCTCTACTCCAGCGCCGTTGAGATGCCAGACCTTATAATTCAAGGGGGTTAGCCCACCTAAAGGATTACGGTTACCCCCTAAGCTTCCTCAATAGATTTTCTCGATAATAAATAAATAGCAGCATACTTGTATCGAAGGGACTGGGCAAAGCTAAAGCTCAACAGTTTCGCTTGGCTACAGCGCTAATGGTCAGCACACTCAATTGTCATAGTCCCAAAGGACAGGGATCACTGCTGGGTATTAATGTAGCCCCAAAAATTAAGACCAGTTTACTTCAAGCATTCAAAACGAAACACTAGCTATGATTGCTAATGCAACTATTACTGATAACCCTTTATTAATCGGCAAAGGACTGCCTCCGTTTGATGCGATTAAGCCGGAGCATGTTGTGCCTGCCATGACACAGCTCTTGGCTGAATTAGAGGCAGAGCTTGCTAGTTTGGAGCATCACGTAACACCAACTTGGAGCGGATTGGTCGAGCCGTTAGACCGCTTGACAGAACGCCTGACATGGAGTTGGGGAATTGTGGGGCATTTAATGGGGGTCAAGAACAGCCCCGAACTGCGCGAGGCTTACGAAACGGTGCAGCCTGAAGTTGTACAGTTTGTCAACAAGCTTAATCAAAGTCAACCGCTCTACAAAGCGTTCAAAGCTTTGCGTGAAGATGACGCATGGAGCCATTTAGAACTCGCTCAACAACGGATTGTTGAAGCGGCGATTAGAGAGGCGGAACTCTCAGGTGTTGGTTTAGACGGGGAAAAGCGTGGTAGCGAAACCCTTTCACAGAAAGAGCGTTTCAATGCGATTCAACTTGAACTCGCAGAACTTTCCACCAAGTTCTCTAACCATGTGCTGGATGCCACCAAAGCATTTAACCTGACTCTAACCAGCAAAGATGAAGTGGAGGGGTTGCCTCCCAGCTTATTGAGTCTGGCGGCTCAAACCGCGCGTGCCGCTGGGGAAGAAGGCGCGACAGCCGAAACTGGCCCTTGGCGGATTACCTTAGACTACCCTAGTTATGTTCCCTTCATGGAACACAGCACCCGCCGGGACTTGCGGGAAAAACTCTATAAAGCTTTTATCAGCCGTGCCTCTAGTGGTGAGTTGGATAACAATTCACTGATTGAACGGATTTTAGAGCTGCGTCAAGAAAAATCACAATTGCTGGGCTTTAACAGCTATGCCGAATTGAGCCTCGCCAGTAAGATGGCTCCTAACGTTGAGGCGGTAGAGAAACTCCTAGAGGAATTGCGTCGCGCTAGTTACGATGCTGCTCTTCAGGATTTGGCAGAGTTGAAAGCCTTTGCCGCATCAAAAGGTGCACAAGAAGCCAACGACATAAAACACTGGGATATCAGCTTCTGGGCGGAACGTCAGCGGGAAGAAAAGTTTGCCTTTAGTGCGGAAGAATTACGTCCTTACTTTCCTTTGCCACAGGTACTAGATGGCTTATTTGGCTTGGTAAAGCGGCTTTTTGGCATTACCGTTACGGCGGCAGATGGGGAAGCACCGATATGGCATCAGGATGTGCGTTATTTTCAAATCGCTGATGAGACGGGTACCCCAATTGCTTACTTCTATTTAGACCCCTACAGCCGTCCTCAAGAAAAGCGTGGCGGTGCTTGGATGGATGAGTGCATTGGGCGTACCAAGATGATGGAAAAGGGTACATCCAGCACACGCTTACCTGTGGCGTATTTAGTCTGTAATCAGACTCCCCCGGTGGACGGTAAGCCGAGTCTGATGACGTTTAATGAGGTAGAGACGCTATTCCACGAGTTTGGTCACGGCTTGCAACACATGCTCACCCAGGTGGATTATGCCAGGGCAGCTGGTATCAATAATGTGGAGTGGGATGCGGTGGAGTTGCCCAGCCAGTTCATGGAAAATTGGTGTTATGACCGACCCACGTTAATGGGGATGGCTAAGCACTATGAAACGGGTGAGCCACTGCCAGAGCCTTATTACCAAAAGCTGCTGGCGGCACGGCATTACATGAGCGGCAGTGTAATGTTGCGACAGTTGCACTTTGGCTTTGTCGATCTTGAGCTGCATCACCGTTATAGGCCAGGCGGCGAGGAAACTCCAAGGCATGTGCGTAGCCGCCTTGCGAAAACGACGACCATTTTGCCCCCATTAGCAGAAGATGCCTTTTTGTGCGCGTTTAGCCATATCTTCGCGGGGGGCTATGCGGCGGGTTATTACAGTTATAAGTGGGCGGAAGTCCTCAGCGCCGATGCTTTTGCCGCATTTGAAGAGGCTGGCTTAGATAATGAGGATGCGATCGCAACTACAGGCAAGCGCTACCGTGATACCGTGTTGGCTCTTGGCGGTAGCTTACATCCGATGGAGGTGTTCAAGGCATTCCGGGGGCGCGAACCGAGTACTGCTCCTTTATTGAGGCACAACGGCCTAGCCACAGCAGCTTAGAAGACCTAACGAGAGCCAATCTTCATCGTTGTACAGAACTCATAGTACTTTGGCTACCTGCATGATTACCTGTGAGGTTGACAATCACAGCAACGCCCACAGCTGTGCTAGCAACGATAAAACTCAACAATGTACCAGCGACAGTTACAGCGGCGAAGTTCTTGACGATGTTGCTGGTCATTTTTTCTCCTTTGACACCAATAGTAATTTTGATAATTTGTCAATTAACTTAGCTCAGAAATAAGGTGTGGTGAGCAAGTCTTAGTTGGATGATTGCAGCGTAATCTACCTTTTATCGGATAACAAGCGTTGCTCAGGAATCTTTATTTCTCTTACAAAATTAACGGTTCTATTGTGAAGATTTCTGGGAGGAGAAACAATCCTTAATGTTTAGTGCTCTGTGATCCGAGTCCCTGTTTATGTTCTGATTAAAGGAATGTAATATCCTCCAGAGGATTTGCAGAGGCGAAAATTCAATCACCCTCTGAGAGAAGCGATCGCTCCTTCATGGCTACTCCCGCTACCACATCCATTCAAATGCTCCAACGCCAAACGGCGTCGCTATTGCTTTATCAATCTGTCCTCAGTGCAGAGGTCGGTCAAGCTTTCTCCAATTTATTGCAAGCCTTCCTGCACAGCGATGCGGATGGACTCAAGTGTCTCCAGGCTTACGGCAGATGGTTTAAAGCTTTAGCCGCAAGTCAACAAAGTTGGCAAGATTATCTTGTCACACAAATTCTCAAAGACGATAATCCATTTAGCCAGCAAGCTCAATTGACACCTGTTGAGAAATTGCCCCCTGCCCTAATCGCCGCCACTCGGCAGGATTTGCAGATCTTGCAGAATCTTTCTCAGTGTAGTACCGAACAACTCAGCAGCTGGGTGCAAGTCGCCGCCAAACCCACGGTTGCCCCCATTGCATGGCATCATGACGGGGATGTCGGGACACCAAGCTGGGCACATCAAAGTAGTGCGGCAATTAAGGAGCAGTCTTTTCGAGAAAAGCTGCATCTATTGGACGACTGGGCGGATGCCGTAGAGATTTTAGCTGAATATTACCAGCAATGTGGAACAGGCATATTCGCCCAGTATCATGCCTTTCGCTGGCAGTCAGGGCAGTTAACAGGGATTGCTCACCCTGATCCGATCCAGTTTACGGAACTGGCGGGTTATGAGTCTCAGAAAGAGGCTTTGGCCAAGAATACAGAGTGTTTACTCGCTGGTTACCCCGCACTCCATGTCTTGCTCTATGGCAGTCGCGGAACTGGTAAATCTTCTTTAGTCAAGGGATTGTTAAATAAGTATAGAGAGCAGGGTCTGCGTTTGGTGGAAGTCGCTAAATCTGAGTTGAAAGACCTCCCCACTGTACAAGAGCAATTACGGGATGTTCCGCAAAAATTTGTAATCTTTGTGGATGACCTCTCCTTTGAGGAAGATGACGACGCCTTTAAAGCCTTGAAAGTCGTGTTAGAAGGGAGTGTAACCGCTCGTCCGCAAAATGTTGTCGTCTATGCGACCTCCAATCGACGGCACCTGATTCGAGAGTTTTTTGACGATCGCCCCCGTCCCCGCGATAGTGAGGAAGTGCATGCCTGGGATACGGTTCAGGAGAAATTATCGTTTAGCGATCGCTTTGGCTTAACCCTCACCTTTGAGCCAGCCAACCAAGACATGTACCTTAAGATAGTCCACCACCTAGCCGAACAATCCAGAATTTCTCTGAGCCATAATGAATTAGAGTATCGTGCCTTGCAATGGGCGACCCGTCATAATGGGCGCTCTGGACGCACGGCACGGCAGTTTATTGACTTCTTGAGAGGCGAATTAGCCATTTCTGAGTCAAACAACTAACACTAATTTGTTGGGAAGGGGTAATGGGTTAGAAGGTTGAAGGTTAGAAGGTTGAAGGTTAGAAGGTTGAAGGTTAAATTAAACTTTCAACCTGCTGTGTTTGGCAACGTAGCAACCTGCCAACCTGCAAACCTGCCAACCTGCCAACCGGCTAACCTGTAACCCATGACTCACTCTCGCCTGTTGACTGGGTTCAAAACAAGCAAGATGCAATCAATAAGGGTAGTCAATCGCATTCTTCTCGGTTCAGTCGCCTTCAGTATTAGCTTCGTGCTGGGACTGGTGGCAAACCGAGACATCAATAAAGCACTACTGATGGGTGTAATTACAGTTCCTGGGACTTATGCAGGAGCTGCGATCGTAGAAAAACGGAGAATTTATCAGGAAAAACTGCTTAGAGGCTCTCTCCAGAACCAGATTCAAGAGCTTGAGGAAGAGGAAAGCCAACTCTATCAATCCCTTGCGGCGGCAACAGCGACGAGACAAGAAGTTGAAGCTAGCATTAATGCCTTACAAAGCGAAAGAAGCCAGCTGCTCAACCGAGTTTCAGATCTACATCTCCAAAGAAACGAACTTTATAGGGAACTCAGCGATTTTCAAAAACAAAAACAGCAACAAGAAGCTGAGTTTTACCATCTACAAACTCAACTTCATCAGCTTGAAAGACAGCAAGCTGAACTGAATCAATCTATCTCCACTAAAAACTTTCAAATTCAGCAAACAGAAATCCGTATCAGTCAATTAAGGAAAGAACTTGAACAGCTGCAAAAACACATTTCCAAGAAAAAGCAGCAAAAGGAGCAGATCCATCCAGATTTAATCACTCTAGAAGGTCAAAAACGTCACTTAGAAGGAGAAGCTTACGACTTACAAACACAAATCCAGGTTCTTCAGCAACGCCAGGAGCAATTAAATCAAGCTTTAGCTCCCTTGCAACAGCAGCAACAAGAAGTCGAAATTAGCTTAATGGCTGGAAAGGCTAAACTCGATCAGCTGTTGAGCCAAATTTCAGAAAAACGCAAGCAACAGAAAAAACTTAATCAAGACTTAGCTACTATAGAAAGTCGGAAGCAGCAGTTAGAGTCAGAGTTTCGCCATTGGCAGACTCAAATTCAAGTTATTGAGCCTCAGAGAGCAGCCTTATCTCAAGCGTACACTCTAGATTCTGATAGTGTAATCTCTCAAATTGTCCCTGAAGAATGGCACGAATGGCTCGAATTCATGCAACAGCTAAGCAATCAAGAACAAAGAGCTTTGAAGGCCATTTTAGAGCAAGATAGAGCTACCTTAAAGAGGATTGCCGATGAAAATTCAACGATGCCCGAGGTATTAATTGATTCCATTAATGAAAATGCTCTTAATATCTTTGGCGATACTCTCTTTATGAGCGACGCTGCTGCACTCATCCCAGAGATTCATGATGATTATTCTCTCGTTTTGAAGGAACCAATAATTCTATATTTTAAAGATTTATTGGCTCTTAAAACTGAACCATTTAATATTAGCGGCACAATGACAGAGAAAGAGAAATCTGGAACTTCATCCATGTCTAAAGAGACCATTGTACCACCTCAAGCCAAAACTTAGCGTCGTTTTGGTCTAATACCAAATCTGCCTTGATAAGTCCCTTTTTGCTTGAAATCTTTTCTTTCTTCTGCCTTGTCTCCACTAAAAAAGGGGTATTTAACCCGGATTTGGTATGATGCATCACCGCAGAAATACCTGATATAAACTATCTACTTCTGCTTCAGCACTACCAACGTAATATCATCAAACACTTTTTGAGTTCCAATATGCAGTCGCACATCATCAATCACGGCTTGCTTAATTTCTGGTGCAGTGCGATCGCAATTGCGGCTGACGACTTCACATAACCGCTCGATTCCGTATTGCTGGCGATTAATGTCAAAGGCTTCCGTAATCCCATCGGTGTATAACACCACCACATCCCCTGGATTCAGTTGCACTTGTGCTGAGGCGATGAAGTCTGCAATCTCCTCATCCAGCCCAATCGGGAAGCCGAGATCCATCGTATCAATTCGCTCCACTTCACCTCCAGCCCGCACTACAATCATCTCCTCATGTTGACCACTTACACTTAGGGTGCCGTTCGAGTAGTCGAGTAGGGCAAGGGTCAGGTTTTTATAAGAGTTGATGCGCTGGATGTTGTGATAGATGGTGCGGTTGAGAATATCTAAAAACTTTACCGGATCGGTCTGATTACTTTGTTGTAGAGTTCTCACAGCCGTTTGCGTCATTAGCATCAACACCCCACTTTCTAATCCATGTCCGGTGACATCCCCGATGCTAATTTTGACGTTGCCCTCCTGTTGCAGGACATCATAATAATCGCCACCCACTTCATCGGCTGGTTCCATAAACCCAGCGATTTCTAATCCCTCAATGGCTTCTAATGCTTCTGGTTTAGGAAGAATCATTTGTTGGAGTTGTTTGGTTACTTTTAACTCAGCTCCC
>NZ_DATNPA010000144.1:0-13206 GCF_036703385.1 Allocoleopsis sp.
CTATGTGCGATACCCCTGTGCCACTATATTAACTCGATCTGGGGAGCGACGTAATCCGTGTAATTTCAAAATTTTGGTAAAGATCGTTGCCCTGACGGCTGCGTTTTAAAATAATTAACAAACAGCCCAACTAATCTCATGCCTCTGTCGCGCTTATTGACGCTGATTATTGGTATTAGCCTAATTCTGGGGCTAATCCTATGGCTGATTTATTCTCTGAATAGTCTGTATACTCAAATTGCTTGGACATCTCCTCTACTAGCCAATATTTTGCTAGGTTTGCTGATTATCTTACTAGGGCTGTTAATTTTTGCCTTTATCTATTATTTTGGACTGTTTGGACGCTCAAAACAAAAGTCCCGTAGGCGTAGCAGAACACCCAAAGTTCCAGTCGAGAAGACTGAAGCCGCACAGGAGAACCTAAAAGCGGTACATCAGCAGGTAACGCAGATACAGGATGAGGTGGCGCGGCAAGAGTTACTTTTGCGATCGCGGGAAATTGAATCTATCCTATCGCGTGGGGAGTTGCAGGTCGTCGTATTTGGTACCGGTTCGGCGGGTAAAACCTCACTGGTGAATGCGTTGATGGGGCGCATGGTGGGGAAAGTGGGTGCACCAATGGGAACGACAGGCGAGGGAGAGACGTATAGTTTGAAGTTAAAGGGATTAGAACGCCGGATTTTGATTACTGATACACCAGGAATTTTAGAGGCGGGTGTTGTCGGTACTCAACGGGAGCAATTGGCGCGGGAACTGGCAACGGAAGCCAATTTACTGCTGTTTGTGGTGGATAATGACTTGCGGCAATCGGAATATGAACCGTTACGTCGCTTAGCAGAGATTGGGAAACGCAGTATCCTAGTTTTCAATAAAACAGACCTCTATGCTGAAGAGGATAAAGAGACGATTTTGGCGCGGTTGCGGCAGCGAGTAAAGGGATTTATTGCTGTAGAAGATGTGGTTGCGATCGCAGCCAATCCCCAACCTGTCAAACTAGAAAATGGCGAAATCTTCCAACCGGAAACCGATGTGATGCCCTTAATCCGACGCCTTGCGGCAGTGCTGCGAGCCGAAGGAGAAGAGTTAGTGGCTGATAATATTCTGCTGCAATCTCAGCGTTTAGGAGAAGAGACGCGACGCCAGATCGATAATCAGCGCAGGCGGCAAGCGGAGAAGGTGGTGGAACGCTTTCAGTGGATTAGCGCCGGTGTTGTTGCCGTAACACCCTTGCCTGTATTGGACTTGCTAGCAACTGCGGCAGTTAATGCCCAAATGGTCATCGAAATTGGCAAAATTTACGGCTGTGACTTAAATATGGAGCGAGGCAAAGAACTGGCACTCTCTCTGGCAAAAACAATGGTGAGTTTGGGGATTGTCAGAGGTGCGATCGAACTCCTGGTTACTGCTTTAGAATTAAATGTTGCAACGCTGGTTGTAGGAAAGGCAATTCAAGGCGTTACCGCTGCTTATTTGACCCGAATTGCGGGGAAAAGTTTTATTGAATACTTCCGCAACGACCAAGACTGGGGTGATGGGGGGATTACCGAAGTGGTGCAGCGACAATTTCAGCTTAATCGCAGGGATGAGTTTATTAAGGCATTTGTACAAGAGGCGATCGCACGAGTTATCAAACCCTTAGAATCTCAACCGGCTGAACCAGAAGAACCCAACTCACCCAATGATTGGTAAAAAGTCCTGTTCTTTAACTCTCACCAAGCTGCATTCAAACACATACTCTCTCTTTCTCTTATCTCAGCGTCCTCTGTGCCTCTGTGGTTTGTTAAATTCTACGTTAGCAACTCAGTATTGCTTGCCACGTCATATCGTATCTGTTAAAAAAGCCATACTATGCAGGAGGCTAGTAGTAAGGACTTGAGTCTCTCAGAGTAAGCGCTGAAGCGCTCACTACAAACATTTTTTTATTAAGCGTAATCAACCAACTATCACATCACGGTGTACATCACATCAGAGCGTAGGACGTATTTCCTACCCTGAATCACGCGAGCACCCTCATGTCGCAGTTCATGGCGGAAGCACAGAGCCATACCTGTTGCAGGAACTACGGATACATCAGGCACCACATTTGGATCGAATAATTCCAAGTAGTTGTGGTTCAGATAGAAGCGAGTGTCGCCCCCTTCAAAGCCATCGTTGAGGTAAATCATAAACGTTAATCGGCTACAGTCACCGTTTCTGCGCCGATAGGCTCCATCCCCATGTGGTGCAAACCGTTGGCCGGGGTCATAGCGGTAGAATCGTAAACGTTCATTCAGTCCTATTGCCGTCCACTTATCTATCGTGGCGGGGACATACTCCGCGATACGATGCCATAAGTCTGCTGCACGTTTCTCATCATCCAGGATTACGCGATCGTTATTGCGTACATTGGGAGCCATCATATACTCATCTTGACCGACGGTAAGACCCGCAGGGGTATAGCCAATGTTCTCCGTTAAGCTGATATACTCAGCACACTCTTCTGGAGACAGAACGTTTGAGACGGTAAAAATGCGATCGGGGACAAAAACGTTTTTAAGCATTGGATTATCTAAGCGAATTTTCTACAAGTAGGAAAAAATTTCGCACGTAAAAATTGGTGCAGCGGTAGTTTTAGCCTAACTGCTCAGATGGTTTTGTCAAAGGTTTTGTACTTTACTCCCTTTCCGCCGGAAGATTACCTATCTCTCGTTTTCCTGTGCGTCCTCTGTGTACGAGGAATGAGCTTTTTGATGAAGCGCCTGCGATCGCTGTGACTTTCCACATCCCGTGAAAAGTCAGCTTGAGATAGGTTCATTAAGTTTGCCCCTCAAAGAGATTTCGCTTAAGGCGAAGTTTCCCTAATTGTGCCATGTGACAATTGAGAGTCCGGAATGTGGGTTCTATGTCTAGAAGCGTTGTCAAAAGCGCGGGCCATCGCGTTCCAAGCCAATTTGCGCTTCAGTTGAGCATCTAGTGGCAGGGGGCGCACTGGCGCTTTGTCTTCCCGTGGGTTGTACGTTGAATGCCAGGTATAACGATCGCTCAGTCCCCATGTAAGGACTGCAATCACAGCGGGTTCCTCTAAAACCACTGAAAGGTAATCCTCGTACACTGCAGCAACCATGCGATCGCGCACATTCATGTCTAAGGGCAAATCTTTGTCTATGACATCCAGTTCAGTAATTAGAATTTTTAGACCAAGACTCGCAGCATCATGCAAAAATCCTCGAAATGTGGTTAAGTCAGCGTTGGAAAAACGCCCTCCTAAGTGGGACTCAATTCCCAATGCCTGAATAGGCGTACCTTGGGAGAGCAAGCGCTGCAAGAGAGTAAGAATAGCTTCGCGTCGAAAGTTATCGTCTTGCCCACCTCCCACTGCTTCATTTAAGCAGAGTAAAGCTTGCGGGTCAGCCTGACGAGCAGTTCGGAAGGCAAGAGCAATGTAATCTACTCCCAAGAAGTTTAACCAAGGACTAACTGTAAGCCCATCCGGACGACCGTGTTCTGGAGAGACTGATTCGTTGACTACATCCCATGAGTGAATCTTACCTGCGTAATGCCCTGCAACCGTCTTAATGTGATGAGTCAGTATTTGTTCAGCATTTTTGCTATTAACCGTATCCTTGAACCACTCTGGCAAGGACTGGTTCCAGACCAAGGTATGTCCACGAAAAAGCATACCGTTAGTATGGGCAAATTCAGACAGCCAATCGCCTAGGGTAAAGTCAAATTTGTCTGGACTGGGGCGCAGGGCTGTCCACTTAAGTTCCCCTTCCGGCACCAATATGCCGCACTCTTGGATGAAGCGGGCAGTAAACTTCGTGTCTGACGTTAATTTTTCATACCCACTCGCGGCTCCATAAATCAATCCTTTAGCAGCAGCACGCTCCCTTAGATAAGCTTCCCCAAGCACAGTAAAGTCTCTTGCTGGATCTTCAAGCGCTTGAATAGGGTAGCTCGGACGCATAGCTCTACACCCTGCCTGAGTAACTATGCCTGTCAAACTTGCTAAGCCTAACCACAGGGCGCGCCGTCTAGTCATTAACCAGTTTTTGGACATCTAGAATAATCTCCACTGAAACGCTGAACGATATGCGCCCGTTTTGTCACATTTATGATTTCTCTACTTTTGATTTCTCTATTGGGAGTATCACTTCGTTTTTTAGGATGTCAGCCACCCTCGCCGCCTTTGCACTCCAGGAATACTTGTCTCGAATCAAGGTGTGTGCTGCCTCTACCAGTGGTTTGTAATGCTCTAGTTTCGTACACGCATCAAGTACCGTGTTAGCCACTTCTTCGACAGAATCTCCTGCTACCAAGAGATGTTGCAGGTGACGAAATTCCTCTAACCCCCGTAGCCCTTCAGGGGTTGATACGACCAACTTCTTGCAGGCCAAATAATCTAATGCTTTATTTCGAGCCCCACCAGCAACAGCTTGCCTGGAAAATGGTAGCAGGCCAACATCTGCGTACTGCAAATGAGCGAGAAAATCGCTTCTCTGTGGCAAGAAACCAACGAAAGTTATGTTTGAGGGCAATGACTGGTCAAGTTCATCGGCATTACGTCCAATCACAACGAAGTGAATGTCTTGGCTGTGTTGCTCTAGATGTCTAGCCACTTCCAGAGTCATAGACACCGACATATCGTTGGTTGGAAAGGAAAACGTTTTGGGGGCAATAACAACGACTATCTTGGCTGGTCGAAGCTGATGATAAGGATCGGGCTGGTGGGAAGATGAAGCATTGAGCAAATCCTCAGTGACTCCATTTCCAACACAGTAAATCCTGCGTGGTACCGTGTGATACCATTTTGGGATAAGTTCAATAATTGACTGACTGGCAGCAATAATTGGTTTATTTGCAAATATCAGCGTTCCTTGAGCGATATAGGTTTTTATAAATTGGGTAAATTCATTAAATCGATGAGGCGCATAAGGCAGGCGAGTCCAATACTCGAAAGCAGAAAGCGTATGGAAGTCAAACACTAAAGGACACTTTGTCTGCCCTCTAAGTACCGATGCAATCAAAGCAGCTAAGCCAGGTAGAGTCTCTTGAGCGTATACAACATCTGGGTGAAACTCTTCTATGCATTTCTGAACTTCCTGAATGTAGGAACGTAAACTTCTTGAGCCTATGGATACAGATTGTGCATAGTCAACCGCTGAACAATTCAAGCCCAGCTGACAAACTTCAAAATGTTGAGCCAGATACATTCCAAGATAAAAAGGTCTTGTGAAGGCACCGAAGGGTTGACTTGAATCTAGAGTAGAGACAATTAATAAACGTATGCTCAATATACTTAACCTCAATTATCATTACCAATAAATAATTTCGTCAACATAGGCTTTGTCTGCTTAGAGCTATCTTGCTCGAGTGTGTTGAGTCCACATTTCTCGTAAGAATAATTTGGCGATAAACCAAGGTTCGATAAGATAGCGCTTCCAGAGTCTTCTAGGCTCACTCCCCAGACGGTGGAGCCATTCTAAGCCAAGCCTTCCCATCCAACGTGGTGGAGTAGGAATAGCTCCAGCGACATAGTCTATACATGCCCCACTAGGAAGGATGGCGTTGGCTTGGATATGCTCCAAATTGTCTAGAATCCAGTGTTCCTGCCGAGGCATACCCATCCCTACCATCACTACGTGCGGCTGGTAGGCATGAATTGCTGCTAAAACGGCTTGGTTTTCTGGGCTATCTGGGCAAATATCAAAGTAACCGTGGGCTGTAGTAATCTCTAAGCCTGTGAATTTTTCCCGCAAGATACTTGCTCCTTGCTCAGCTACTCCCGGCTTTGAGCCTAGATAGAATATGCGCCAACCTCGCTGTGCAGCCTCTGCCATAAGAGGCCATACCCAATCTGCATAGGTAACTCTATGTTCTCTTTTTAAAGGGAGATTGAGACGCTGTCCTAAAAGTACCAAAGGCATACCATCTATATGCACATAATCCGCCTTAGCGTAGAAGGCTTGCATTTTGGGGTCATGATGGTATATGTGGAGACTGTTCAGGTTGTGATTGGCAATAATCCACTTTTGATTACGCTCAACCGCTTCTGCAATTAGGGAATTCAGTGCGGGAATAGTAAGTGCATTGATCCTAATGCCCAGAAGAGTGTAAAACGATACATTCATCACTGCTCTCCTACATCAAAGTTGTAGTGTTTCTTGCTTGCTGTCCTCGCAAAAGGTAGGAGAGACATTCAAATTCCTATAGCCAATTATGGCGCGTAGGTAAGGTAGGGGCCAGTAAATATACCAGAATGGACTTGAATGCCTCTGGACGAACACAGTCCAAGGTCGGATAGGAAACCCTTTGATATGAAACACCTTTTTCAAACGCTCAGAAAGAGGAAGATTTGTATCTGCCCAGCTTCCCCTTACAGAATTTTTGGAACAGGTGCCGACATATCCTGGTGCTGCCCATACTGAGCATTCCAACTTACGAGCCCTTAGTCCATAATCCAAATCTCCCAGGGTATGAATGAAAGCAGCATCTAAATTACCTACCTTTTCAGCGACCGAATGAGGAATTAGTACGCAGTTTCCATACATGGTGTCGCACTCTTGGGGAGTTTCACCGGGTTCCACAAATTCAAACTTGTTAGAATACCAACGCTTTGATTGCACCGCACCACCATAAGTTGATTTTCCTGTTCTTGAATCTCGCGTTGAACCAACAATTATGGAATTGGGATGACCGCGTTTTGCAAGATCATGGTGAATGTCAAGCAAGTTGCTCAGGGCTTTTGGATCGAGCAGAGTATCGTCATTGAGCCAAAGATAGTAGTCATAGCTACCCTTTAGTGCCTCAGAAAACGCAAGCCGCATTCCTCCAACCCAGAAGAGGTTTCCATTGCCCTCAAGAATTCTGACTGCTGGATAATGTTTGTTTACTGCATCTGAAGTACCATCAGAGCTACCATCATCAACTAAGTAAACGTCAAAATTGACCTCCTGCTGATTCAGTGCTTCAAGACAAGTCAGGGTTGTGTCACGTCTGTTGTGACAAGTCATAAGAACCGCTAACAGTGGATGTTTCATGTGTTCGTTATTGATGTTAAGTCGGCAATTCCATGTTTAACTGTGCTGCTTTTCAGGAACTAGCTACCAAGTAGACGTTCTATAAGACCACTCAGATTAATTTTTAGTCTAAACACTCGTAATTTTTGCTCTATTTTTCTAATCTTAAGAATATATTTATGACTCGGTGAAGCAAAAGGCATATGGTGTCTATCAATACTCTCACGAAGCCATTGAAATTTATCTGATGTTTTGTCTAAGTTCCTTAGGCTATTTAAGCTCTTTTCCCAATCATTGTAGAAAAACATATTAAAGTAATGAATAGAGACTATTTCGTCAAAATTTTTGAGCTTGGCAGGTTTTGATAAGCGGTTATGCAAGGGTAAAGGATAGCTATAAGATGGAGAAAAGGTAAATATGTTTTCCTCCATTGAACAAACAGTAGCAGATAGGAGTGATTGCTCTAGAAAGTAAATTCCTTGGGGAGGGGAAATCTTTAGTTTCATAGCTTTCTCAAAATTATTTTTCCAAGCCGTAAAAATACCAGCATCCCTTCTGGTAGCCACCATCCCACTATTCCAATAAGCTCTAACCCTTGTATTACCGATCAAAGTGTTAACAAAAATTTCGCTTTTTACCTCACATATTTCATAGAGTTTCTTCCAATAACTGTCTTGAATATCCCCTTTTCCTTTCGAGCCAATACCTCTCCCAGTTTCAGGTCGTAAACCAATATTGTAGTTTGATGGCAGAAAAAACTCTTTTGGCTCAGCAAAAAAGCATTTATCACTATCTAACCAAACTAAGATATCTGCATCTATATTTTGTTCCGCGTAGGCACAAGTCACAATTTTATTAGCTAGATAATATTCGTGAAAATCTGTGTTGAGGATAATTTGTTCGTGGAAAACTCCTAGAGATTCAAAGGCATTTCTTGTATCTCTAGATATAGGCTCACCTTTCCGTGGATGGAAACTATATATAGGAGTATCTTTCAAGCTTCCCCCGAACTTACGGATACTTTCTGCCAAGAGCAGAGATTGCTTTTCTAAACGACCAGGTTCCGTACAAATTACAAAGGCTATAGATATTGACATTTTTATATCCAAAATAAAAGGACTCTTAAGTTTACAAAATCCCCAAAATACCAAAAGTAGCACAAGCAAGAATAATTATTCTTAACCTAGTCATTGTCTTTCTATTGCCTTAACTAAAAATTATGTTTTAACATATGATGTTTTCTCTATTTTTGACTAATTTTAATAACCTAAATCGGCTTTGATGGAATCTTTTTTCAAAGAAATTTTTTTTTAAAATTCTCTTTTGCTCAAGAGCTACTGATAGAGCTATTGATACATAAATTGTCCAGAATGAGCTTGGCGTTAATATCGTCCCCATTACACTGTCACTCAGACTATATAAAATCATAGATAGTATAAATTGAATTATCCAAAAAAACTCTATTTTTTTAGTTATAAACAATAAAGAAATGACCTTGAAAAAAAGTATCATTAAATTAAGTAAATACAGCGACAATCCTACCCAACCTAATTGTACGAACAAGTCGATAAAAGCGTTATGAGAATTAAAGCGGGCTGTTACATCTCCATGCCCTTCAGATGCCCATGAATGATATACGATGAACAGACCAGCGTCGGAAGTCCAGAAGCCGACATATCCATAGCCTAACCAAGGTCGCTCCAACCCTTTCTCAATAATTATGTTCCATATCGGTATACGTCCGTTGAATTCAAGATCTTTCCCTAAACCATCAACTACTATGGTTTCCAAGTTACTTAAGAGTAATATAGCTACAATGCCGCCCAGCAATATGGCAATGAGAAGAAGAACTACCCGCAGCTTATAGTGCTGCTTTACCAACTTGTAGAGAGGCCATAGGAACAGTAAGATTAAAAAGACTGACAGACCCGATTTGCTCTGGCTAAACAAAACAAGAGCCGCCGCGATGCCAAATCCACCTAAAGCAACCCACCGTTGCCTGCGCCTAGTGATGGCAGTGAGTAGAAAGAGCATAGCGGCGATGGTCGCTACGCAAGCCAGAGCGTTTTTGTAACCAAAGATACCTTTCCACGGACTCGACCAACCACCTCCATGCGTCCCGTAAGCTGGTAGAGCTAGAGCAGTTAATAGACTAAGAATTACTGCTATGCCAAATACCCAGAGAAATATCCGTACCAAATCCTCAATTCTATAGCGCGTTGCCAGGTAGACCCCTAAGAACATCGCACGTAATAGGGTTTTCATCTCATTTATGGTAAACGCCGGAGCGGCAGACCAGAAAATTGAGGCGACAGCAGTCACAAGTAATAACAGTAGAGGTATGTCTCTAGTAGCAACATAAATAAATCGCTTCCACCGCCAAGTAATTAAAATAGCCAAAATTCCATAGCTGGCGGCATTTATCGGACCCTCTGGCAATCCAGTCATGCCTAGGTAATATAGAAGCAATAAACTAATGCTCGCTGCTTCTAACTTCATCCCCAAATGCTTGACTAATTGAGGGTTCAACGTTTACCCTCCGGTTCTTCCCAGTAGACTGCAAGCTGCTCAAAGTTAGTGTTTTTGGTGCTTGAGCCAGCCAAAATTTCGGTAAAAAGAGACAGATAACGACGCGCTTGAATTTTCAGAGTAAATTCTTGTTGGGCTTTCTCACGAGCACGTTCGCTGAGTTTTTTTTGCCGCTCGTTGTTCTCTATCACCCAGGCAATTCCCTGTACCAAATCTTCAGTTTTATAAGGTTGGGCTAAATAGCCATTTTCCTGGTGTTCAATCATATCCGGCATACCGCCGATCCTGAAGGCGACACAGGGTGTTCCACAGGCGATCGCCTCTAGTACAGTATTCGCCAAGTTATCTTGAACTGAGGGTGCGACGAAGACATCTGCCGCTGAATACACTAATGCCAACGCAATATCATCGTTCAATGTACCCAAGTAATGAGCTTTAAAACCCAAATCAGGCGGATTCTCTGGCTGAGAGGAACCAAAAATAACTAGCTCCAATCTATCTTGCCACCCAGACTTACTCAAGTCTTGCAGCGCTGGTTGCAATAGGTGAAATCCCTTTCTTTGATCCCCAGTTGCGCTTAATGCTCCAAAAAGAACGAGGCATTTATCTTGAGGCAAATTGAGCAGTTCTCTCGCTACCTGTCGATCAATCGGTCTGTACTTTTCAGTATCAAGCCCATAGGGAATTACCTCAACTCGCCGCTCCTGGAAAAGAGAGCTGGATTTGGCGCACTTGCCTAACCATAAGCTAGGAGTAACAATCATGAGATTAAGATTTTTCCAAGCCTTGGCTTTGCGCTGCCATACCCAACGGGATAAATCCCAATCTTTACTGCTGTGAAGTTGAGGGCAAGTACCACAGGATGCTGTGTAGCGATCGCAATCTTGACTATAGTGGCATCCTCCTGTAAATGCCCACATATCATGTAGCGTCCAGACTATAGGCTTATTAAACTTGGCGATTGTTTCAATTTGTAGGTAGCCCGCATTAATCCAATGTAGATTAATCACATCTGGAGCGAGTTGAGCAACTTTGGAACTGATTGTGTCTGGAAGCCATTGGGGAGAACAAGTAGTGCGATCGCGCTTGGGATACAACTTTAGCGGTAGGTGATCTAGAGTTAGTCTTAGCCCAACCCCAGCTTTCGCTATCCCAGAGCTAGTCGGTGAGCCAATGACCCTTCTATCATCACTCTGTTTCGCTTGCACTAACATCTCAGAATGAACATTAATGCCCTGAAGACCTTGATGTAATCGGTAAGCCGAACGGGCAGCACCTGTCCCCGTTTCACTAGTGCTGAGAAGCAGTATTTTCACAGCTTCAATCCTTTCTTTCAGAGATTAGTGTTAAAACGGTACTCTTGTCAAACATTCTCTATCAATTCATCTATCTTCGAGCAATATTTAAGTTGAGGATTTACTGAAAAGAGTTTAAACTCTCTTGGCATAAGATTTATAGGGAAGCCATTTCACATAGTCTCTCAAGTTTATGAATATTTATAAATACATCAATGTTGCGTACATTTACCTGGCTTTTTCTTATTTTTTCGCCTTGCAAATAAAAATAATCAGCTTCTCCATAGTTCGCCATGACATAAAAGCAGTTATTCACATACCCGTAAGGTATTAATTCAATCACCTTCACTCCTGGTTGGATAAACAGTAAATTGGTAAGAGCAGCACCATGAAGAGCAACTATCGCCTCAGCTTGATAAAATATTTCTGCTTGCTCTTGTACCGTTTTATTATCCATTTCCACTACTTCAAATCTATACTTTTCCAGTAAAGCAATGACTTGAGTTTCATTAGTCAGTTTTCTCCTATTAACGTTGCCTCTTTTTACATAAATACGCTTCTTTTTGTTTGCCATGTTGAAGCTAGCGTTGTTGTAAAAAAGGTTCCTGCTAAAAAGATAAGCTGCCTTGTTAATGGGGTCTCCATATTGTATTGAGCGGCTCGTAATTGCCACTAGCAGCCTATCTGCGGTACAGGCTTCTTGCCTTACTTTGCTTATTGAAACGCCAGCTTGTGTCAAACTCTCTTTATGGAAACTAGAAAGTGAAAATTGACCAACGTAAAAAAAATCAATCTCCTGCAAATCAAAAAACTTCTGATAAATTCTCAGGAGTGGTAGTGTCCGACACATCCAATGATAATAGTTCCCTGGATCGGAATCGGATAAGTAAGCAACGGTTCCTTTTAACTTAGTTGGCGTTGAAAGTACTTTGTAATATACAGGAACAGGAAAAAGCCTATCCAGTTCTTCTGTTCTAGTTTCACCAATAGCATTCAGCTGTTGATCAAAAAGAAAATTGTCTCGAAAGGAAAATCCACAATTAGCTATATCCAGCAATACAGTTTCCGTAGTCGCGACAAATCCCTGTAGACCCTCTAACTTTTGCTCCTCTAAATGCTCTGCTGGTTTAATTTTATCCTCTTCTATCATTTTATGAATTTTGACATATTCATTATGTATTTTTAAAGTTTCTTCTGCATTATTAAAATTTATAGGGAGATAGTTTTTACAGGTTGAAAGTCCTAGGCGTCTTAAATAATCGAGAATCCCGAAGCTTCTCAAATTATTGTATACACCTAATCTAATTTGATGGCGGATATCTAAGGGAACTAATAGACTATATAGTTTTTTAGCTGATTTTAGCATTTTTTATTTACTTAAAATTGTATAGATTTATCTTTAATTTAATCAGGGCATCTCTCCTATTTTTTTAATAAATCAATCGTCCGCTACATTTACTGTTTGGTTCCGTGTAATTGATTGATTATATGGCAGTTTGCCTCAATTATTTATTGATTTTGATGACCTAGACACCGTTCGTAAATTTTAATTGTTTCTTCAGCAACGTAGTCCCAACTCCATTGTTTAGCTAATTGCAAATTGTGTTTTCCCATATCTAATATACTCTCTCTCTTTTTTATGGCGCAGCTCATTGCCTGCAACAGGCTATCTTCATGAGTTGAATCATAAAGAAAAGAGCCAGAGTCATCTAATACATCTTTAAAGAACCCTATACGGGGTGCAATACAAGCTCTTCCAAAGGACATGCTCAGAATAGTCACACCTGAAGTTGTAAAAACTTTGTAGGGAACTAGGACACAATCGCAGGCGTTCATATAAATTTGAATCTCTTCATCGGGAACTTTTTTGGGTACGAATAGAATATCTTTGTTGTCCTTAACTTTATCTCTAATCAGTTCTTCTATCTGCTCCTCTGCCGGATAACCAGCAATTAGCAGTGATATTTGATTTTCTTGTAACTGCTTAAAGGCATCAATGGCTTCCAAAAATCCTTTGGTTCGATGTATATGTCCAAAAAGAAGGAAGACTAAATTATCAGTTGGTATCCCTAAGGCTTTCCGAGCCTCGATTTGACTAATTGTATTTTCATAGCTCCCTATATAGTTTCCATGTAATACCACAAATACTTTATCTTGGTTCTCCAAGCGAAATGCTTTTACTATTTCATCCTTAGTTGTATTGCTATGGGCAATTGCTGCATGAAAAAGCCTGCCGATGATTGCAGCCCATCTAGGAGGAATAACATTCTTGCCATTCCCCCATCTGTCGGCCCATTCATGCACAGTCCAAACAATTTTTATACCCATTAATCTTAATACAATTATTTGAATGATGAAAAGAAAAAATTTAATTAAACGGACGA
>NZ_DATNPA010000145.1:0-27247 GCF_036703385.1 Allocoleopsis sp.
AGGGCATTAATGTCACCGACAACAGAGGTGCTGGCATCGGCTGAAACTACAGCTCTAGAAAAAGCGTCAAGCATTTCGCTCTCCTTAAAAACGAGTGATCTTTAAAAACTTTTGCTTGTTTGTCGAACAAGACAATAAAGACCATAAAAGACGATGCCGACCTCCGTCTCAGTTATGAGAAACAAAGTAACAATCCTTAACACCCTAAAAATTATCCCCAGTTAGCATGGCCTGACTGGGGATGAGGATGATGGATTTTAAGGATTGCTGGACAGGGTTGAGGAGCGAAATCGGAGGATAATCTACTTTTTTTTGCCTTAGACTCTCGATCTTCACTTAACTTTGCTTGAGCAGATGTTTGAGCATATTGTCTTTGACCATTAATTGACGCAGTACCTCCAGCAGGAATTTCTGAGATTCCTCGGGACTTAATGCCTTAATCTGCTCCTCGTAAAGTTTGAGGTTGAATTTTTGCTCTATGCTAAGCTCCATTGGGATTTCCATAGCTTCTACTCTCTTTTAGTGTTTTGCAATGTTTGTGTTGTCTAGCCTCTTGCCTTAAAGTTAACAAAAGTTACAGTAGCTTGACAACTGGCACACTTTAAAAATTTGTGAATAAAACAGTGCGAGGCTGACCCATTTCAATCCTTAATTCGCTGTTCTCTCAGCTTGCACCCTACTGTTAAGATTTACAAATCTTGACATTCATAATTGCTCCCCTATAAGAAAATCAGTCATAACAAAGCGTATAAAATGCCTCAATGGCTTGAACGCCTGTAAAGTCAGTACTATCTTGATTAAGACTGGCAATGGGTCTACTCAGCCGATTCATGCAGTTGTTGGTGGAGCTGGGTAAGCGACCTGAGATTTGTTTACATCTTGATACAACTTCTTAAAATCTTTCGTTAACTAGGAGTACCGTGTAATGCCTTTTGGACCAGCTTCGCGCCTTGGGGTCAGCCTGTTTGATGAAACCCCTCCCATTGAGTGGGTACCCGGTCGCTCACTAGAAGAAGCCGAAACTATTATTAAGGCAGTCTATAGGCAAGTACTGGGGAATGCTTATGTGATGGAAAGTGAGCGTCTAACTGTCCCCGAATCCCAGTTTAAGCGGGGTGAATTGAGTGTGCGAGAGTTTGTCCGCGCCGTAGCTAAGTCAGAGCTTTATCGTTCCCGCTTTTTCACCAGTTGTGCTCGCTATCGGGCGATCGAACTCAACTTCCGGCATCTACTCGGTCGTCCACCCTTAGATCTGGAAGAAATGCGGATGCACAGTACTATTCTGGATACCCAAGGCTTCGAGGCAGAGATCGATTCCTACCTCGACAGCGATGAGTATCAAACTACCTTTGGAGAGAATTTTGTTCCTTACATCCGGGGATATAAAACAGATGCCTGCCAGAGCATGGTGCAGTTTACCCACACCTTTCAGTTGGTGCGGGGTGCTGCCAGTAGCAGCTTGAAGGGCGATTTAGCGGGTAAGAGTCCCAAGCTTAATGCTCTGGTCATTCAGCGCACTCCCACAGCCGTGATTTCGCCGGCTGGAAAAGGTGCGACCTTCCGGACACCCCCCCTTGGTTCCCGCAGTCGTCAGGGTGTGGATGCCAGCTCTGGTGGCAAAGTTTATCGCATTGAAGTCACAGGCTACCGGGCAAAAACCTTCAACAATGTCTCCAAGTTCCGCCGCGCTAATCAGGTGTTCCTAGTGCCTTACGACAAACTCTCCCAGGAATACCAACGAATCCACCAGCAGGGTGGTGTAATTGCCAGCATCACATCTGTGTAGATTCAGCTTCAAGCTTACAAACTTTGAGGAAAGAGGTTTTCATGGCATCTTCTACAATTTTGGAATTATGGTCTACGAGTGATCAAGCAGAAATCCAAATGATCATCCGTGCAGTATACAAGCAAGTGCTAGGCAATCCTCATGTCATGGAGAGTGAGCGATTGGTGACAGCCGAGTCCCAGTTGTGCGATCGCTCCATCACCGTGCGGGAATTTGTCCGTGCTGTTGCCAAGTCGGAGTTTTACCGTACCCGCTACTTTGAATCCTGTGCTCCCTACCGCTTTGTGGAACTCAACTTTCTACACTTACTCGGTCGGGCACCTCAGGATCAAAGAGAACTGTCTGAGCATATTGTGCGCTGTGTCGCCGAAGGCTACGACTCCGAAATCGATTCCTACATCGACAGCAGCGAATATCAAGCTGCATTTGGTGAAAATATTGTGCCTTACTATCGGGGCAAGAACAGCGAGGCAAACCCCAAGCAGGTGGGCTATAACCGGATGTTTGCACTGGATCGGGGACCGGCTCAAGTTGATAGCGCTGTTCAAGCGTCGCAGCTTGTCTATGCAGTTGCCACCAACAGTGCCAATGCGATTAAACCCTCCTCGGCAGCAGTGATTGGCTCCGGTACCGAAAAACGGTTCAAAATTGTGGTGTCGGGGTCAAAATTTGACAGCCCCCGGCGGATCAGTGTCACTGAATATATTGTTCCCGCCAGCAAGATGACCCCTCAAATCCAACGAATTAACCGCACTTCCGGCAAAATCGTCAGTATTACCGAAATTGCCTAACCCTGTGATTGGGTGAGCAATGCTCACCCCATTGAAATTGTCTGTTTGAATTTCCCGCTTTTTGATAAACCTTGACCACAAACCTGTTTTAGGAGGTATTGAATATGGCTCTTTGGATTGAATCTGAATCCCTTGAACTGCGCTCCAACGCTACCGAAGATGATCTGCAAGCCATCATCCGGGCAGTCTATCGACAAGTCTTAGGTAATGCTCATGTACTCGATAGCCAACGATTGACTAGTGAAGAGTCTCTATTGCGAAATGGCAATATTACGGTTAGGAATTTTGTTCGAGCTGTCGCTCAATCGGATTTATACCGCTCCCGTTGCTTTGAAACCTCTTCCCCCTACCGTTTCATCGAACTGAACTTTAAACATCTTCTGGGTCGTGCGCCCCAAGACCAAGCAGAAATTTCGCAGCATGTACAAATTTATCATCAACAGGGCTACGAAGCTGAAATCAACTCCTATATTGACAGCGACGAATATATCAGGAGTTTTGGCGAGCATTTAGTGCCTTCTGCCCGTGGCAATCGCACCCAACCCGGCATTAAGAATGTTGGCTTTAACCGCTCATTCACTTTGATGCGAGGATTTGCCGCCAATGATGTGGGTACATCGGCAAAGCTAATCAGTGACATTGGCGGTAATTTGCCGACCAAGATTGTTGCTCCATCGAGGTCTTCCGGTGTCTATAGCAATACGGGTAAGCGGTTCCGTGTTGCGGTTTCCCAAGTTAACTATGGGCCTCGTGTCACCCAAAGTGTTACTACCTTTGAAGTGGGATATAGCCAGCTATCTCAGAAGATCCAAAATATTCAGAAGACGGGTGGCAAAATTCTCCGTGTGACTGAAGTGGCTTAGGATGAATATCACTGACTTAAAGGGAATGTCACTGACTTAAGGGAAAAGTGATCGTTGTTTGGGAAAAACCCAGTTTGGGGGGAAACCCCCCAAACCCCCCACTGGGGGACGATAGCGAAGCGGGGCGCGTTAGCGCACGTGCCTACCTAGAGACCCCCTGCACAAGGGTTGGTTGGTGAGCTAGGAATGTTCTTAAGTCAGTGACATTCGGCTTAGGATAATGTGATGGCCTAAGAGGTTTCGCCTTAAAGAGCGATCGCACCTTAGATGTATGTAGATGCGCTTGCAGAATTAAGTTGTTGATTCTGCAAGTGCCCAATTTCAAAGAGATTGGGTATTTTGGCTTGGATTACTAATAAATGAAGCCTCAAAATTAAGGTGATTTGTATGGCAAGCGCAATCATTACTCCTGGAACCACTGATCTCAGTGACTACACGAGTCGCCGGGTGACAATTGAAGTGACGGGAGGCTGTCATCCAGAGATGATGCGGATGGGAATGTACACCATCACAATTCCTTATAGTTGTTTCTCCCAAACGATTCAGGGTATTCATCGCCTGGGTGGCAAAGTTACTCGTGTTACTGTCCCCCCTCATTCCGGCGAGGTTCTACCTTCACCCAAGGAGACTGAATCGATCTCGCCACCGCCCCAGCCTCAGCAACCGAAAAACTCGACCAACACTCGTCAGGCGACAAAACCGGCGAACGGTACTCAGGGACAACGATCAAAACGGAAACCGAAGAGTTGATGGACATTAAGGAGTTTGTTGCCAATTCGATTGGGCGTTGGCGATCGCAACGCAGCGCTCATCATTTAGCCTTTGGTCATTTTGAAGCAGTACAGTCTGAGATCGATATTGTTTCCCTCTCAATCGATGACCTGGCGGTGATTGACCTGTGCAAAATGTACAGCATGGACCCAGAGTTCGCCGTTTCACCCTTTCGGATGAGTTGGGAAGGGCAATCAGACTGGGATGAGAATGAAGCGGTCAAAGGCACTTGTATCCTGGTTCCTATTCCCGATCCGGCGCAGAGTAATCGGGGCAAACTTCTGCGTGATCAAGGCTATGCTGAAGAGATCGCAGCGGTGGGTGACTATTACCTAACAGATGACGGTACATTTGTGCTCATTACGGCTTATGAACGAGCTGCGGCTGAAGAAAAAATCTGGTTTGTCAACCCCAATGTGCGTTGTCGAGTATCTCTAATCAAAACTAGTGCTGGGACAGGTGTTGTAACGGCCTCATTTTCTTCAGAGATTCGTCAAAACAGCTAAGAATGATTTAAAGATTCAACAGTTCAGCTCTTTGAGCATTTCAACCTGTATATTTTTCAGCTTTATCGATTGATAATTGATTTGATTTCATCTCTATGTCACCCCATCCGCCCCATCCCGCTGAAGCAATATCTAATGATTTAGTCACCCTGGCTCGTTGGATGGCTGGGGATTTCAGCAACTATAAGCAGGCGTTTGAAAATTCTAAAGATTACGCCCATATTCATGTTTTTTTCCGTCCATTGCCCTTTGATTTTTTTTCTGGAATTGGACTCTATTCAGAACAAGTTTACGATTACGATTTATGGCGACCTTATCGCCAAGGTGTGCATCGATTGGTCGCTCAGGGCGATCAGATCTATATCGAAAACTATGGTTTAAAAAATGCTCTTTACTACGCCGGAGCCGCACGGGACTTAACTATTCTTAAAACCATTACTCCAGATTGCCTTGAGCGCCGCTATCACTGCTCGATGATCTTTAAGCGCGACGGTGAGCGATTTCGAGGAAGTGTAGAACCTGGGAACCGTTGCTTAATCGAGAAGAATGGTTGCCAGACTTACCTGGATAGCTATGTTGAACTCACAGAAACAACCTGGGTGAGCCTAGACAAGGGTATGGATGTCAATACACACCAGCAAGTTTGGGGGTCTACCTTTGGTCCGCTGCGGTTTGAAAAACGGGAAAGTTTTGCTCAAGAAGTCCCGACAATCCAATGATGTTACCTCACCTGTCTAGAATCCTTGGTAGTCAACAACTTGCTCCCAACAGTGTCTAACAAAAACGCATTCCTGGATACGAAACTATCATTGCAGTGGTGCAGATAATTTGTGGGTCTTTGAAGTGATTAATGGTTGATTAACACTTGGCTGGGTCAGTTTGGCAATCTGGCTGATGAAGACGGTAGCCCATGCTGTGCACTGTTTCTATCAAATCTTCAGAGGCTCCGGCTGCTTTCAGCTTCTGGCGCACCCCCCGGATATGAACTTTGACGACATGTTCTTCTGGAGGCGACTCTAACGACCATACATGTTCGATCATCACACTACGACTGAGAACGCGGCGACCATTTCGCAAGAGTAATTCTAATATGGCATACTCTTTGGGGGTCAAGTGGATGGGAGTCCGACCATAGGTGACTTCATAGGTGCTGGGGTTGAGGCGCAAGTCCCCCCACTCTAGAATGGGTGATAAGGTAACACTGCCCCGACGCAACAACGCTCGAATGCGTGCAAAGAGTTTCTGTAAATCGACGGGTTTGACCACATAGTCATCTGCCCCGACATCTAACCCGTTAATTTCAGAGCTGATCGTGTCACAGGCGGTGAGCATGAGAATCGGCTGGTTGTATCCGTGCGATCGCAAGCGGTTGCAAAGACTGATTCCATCCAATTCTGGCAACATCACATCCAGTACCAACAAGTCGTAATCCAGTGCATTAGCTTGATGCCATCCAGCTTCTCCATCATGTACAACATCAACTACGTAACGCTGGTCTGACAGGGCTTCTGCCCACGTTTCTGCAAGGTACACATCGTCTTCGACCAGAAGAATCCTCATAGCCTAGAGGTTTTGGAAGAATAACACGCAACGTTCGAGAGTGTTCCAGATCCTGGAACATGCTGAATTGTGAAAGGCTGTGAGTATGGAACACCCATTATAATTTTACGAGAATTTGTCCCCCACATCTCGCTCTTGATTAAAGAAGAAATCTTTTTATCTTAATTGGATTTTATTTTTCTCAAATAAATACAACAAAACGTAAAATTTTGTTAATTTGATTATTCTTTCCGATTTCTTTACCGTTTTCTTACCAGTTTCCTTACTCCAATATGAGATTCTTTTGTTTCAGGGGGACTTAGTGATGAACTTACTCCTAGTTTTAAGGCAATAAAAAATTTTCAATGAGTAGTTTTCATGATATAGCATCGTAGCTCAATGTTGGTATTTTGCGATGCCAAGTAGGTCTCAGTGTAATTTTTCCCAACCTTCGGCTCCCCAATAGTCGGACAAGCTTCGGGTTTACCGAGAAACCCTAAACTCCTTCTGACGTTGCTTGTGCTCAAACATGAGTCTTATGCTTACCCCTGTTGAAATGTTGCCACCTATTGCTGAAAAAAAGTTGCAATATTGGATTCGCAGTCGTCATGTTATTTGCTCAGGAAACTTTTTTATTTTTGAGACTGTGGATTATTCAGCACTGGAACGATTTACCGAATACACTATGGCATTGGGGGGAACGGTGATTTCCGTCGGCTCAGTTGGCAAGATTTGGATGGGCGATCATCGCCAAGTCATTCTTTATCAAGCCAAAGCTAGTTTGCACACTCCCCACCATAACCTAAAACAATATTGGATTAAATACGGAAGTTTTCGCACAAGATTTGACCAACAAATTTGATGCAGAGTCAAAGGAGCAGGAGAATACCCGACGCCGACGAGATACCGCTTGAAGTAAAAACATCTCCTTGACTCGTAAGGCAGCGATTGGCAGTAAGCTGTTTTACGGCATTCATGGCGATTCAACATGGCAACCATTAACGATAATTACCTAAAGCTCAAAGCCGGCTACCTGTTTCCTGAAATTGGTCGAAGGGTTAATGCCTTTGCAGAAGCAAATCCTGAGGCGAAAATCATTCGGCTGGGTATTGGCGATGTTACAGAACCACTGCCAGAAGCCTGCCGCACTGCCATGATCAAAGCGGTGGAAGAAATGGGCGATCGCACTTCGTTCAAAGGCTATGGCCCAGAGCAGGGTTATGCTTGGTTACGGGAGAAAATTGCGGCTCACGATTTCCAATCACGGGGATGTGAGGTGGATGCGTCCGAAATCTTTATTTCCGATGGTTCAAAGTGCGACACGGGCAACATCCTCGACATCTTTGGTGACGATAACACGATCGCGGTTACTGACCCTGTCTATCCCGTGTATGTAGACACCAACGTGATGGCAGGACATACCGGAGAGGCGAATGAAAAGGGCGAATTTGAGGGTTTAGTCTATCTGCCCATCACCGCAGAGAACAACTTTACAGCGGAGATTCCTTCCCAGAAAGTCGATTTGATTTATCTGTGCTTCCCCAATAATCCTACGGGAGCAACCGCGACGAAGGAACACCTGAAAGCATGGGTGGACTATGCTAAAGCGCATGGTTCGATCATTTTCTTTGATGCGGCTTACGAAGCGTATATCACTGATCCGGAGCTTCCTCATTCTATCTATGAGATTGAAGGAGCACGAGATTGTGCGATCGAGTTTCGCTCGTTCTCGAAGAATGCAGGCTTTACCGGAACCCGTTGTGCGCTGACAGTGGTGCCAAAGACATTGACAGCAAAAGCCGCCGATGGTTCGGATGTAGAACTGTGGAAGCTATGGAATCGCCGCCAGTCTACCAAGTTTAATGGGGTGTCCTATATCGTGCAACGAGGGGCTGAGGCGGTTTATTCGGAGGACGGACAGGCGCAAATCAAGGCACTGATTAGTTTCTATCTGGAAAATGCCAAGATTATTCGGGAGCAACTGACGGCAGCCGGAATAGCTGTGTATGGGGGTGTGAATGCGCCCTACGTTTGGCTGCAAACGCCCAATAGTTTGTCGAGTTGGGACTTCTTCGATAAATTGCTGAATACCTGCAACGTGGTGGGAACACCCGGTTCTGGGTTTGGTGCTGCGGGTGAAGGATACTTCCGCATTTCGGCGTTTAATAGTCGGGAAAATGTGGAGGAGGCGATGAAGCGGATTACCGAGAAGTTTAAGGTGTAGGAATTGGGGTGGGCGCTGCCCACCCTACTATTTGCAGACAACCCATGTATGAAATCGAATACACACCACAGGCAGTTGGAGACCTCAAGTGTTTCAAGAGGCACGAGCAACAACAAATTGTAGATGGTATTAATGTGCAATTGCGCTATGAACCAACAGTCGAAACTCGTAATCGCAAGCAAATGCGACTCAATAACCTTGCCGCATGGGAATTAAGACTCGGCGAATTTCGAGTTCTCTACAATGTTGATGAAGAGGTACTTATCGTAGAAATCCAGCGTATTGGTGAGAAACAGGGTAACGCTTTTTTCTTTCGTGGCAAACAGGAGGATGTGTGATGATAGCCTGGAACTACCGTATCTTTCGAGAAGCAAACGGTGATTACATCATCCGTGAAGTCTTCTATGCAGAGGACGGCTCTATTCTCGGATGCACGGAAAATGCTGTTGAACCTTGGGGGCGATCGCTGGAAGAATTAACCAGAGACCTTGAATCGTTTCAAGAAGCATTGACCCTACCTGTGTTAACCCTTGCTGATATTCCTGATGGTGAGATGAAGCAGGAGCGTAGGCAAGAGCGAAGCAGTAATATTTCTCACGAGCAACTTATGGCTGAACTGGGCTTGGGTCATCCGTCTCCAAGGAGTTGACCGAACTAGACTTTCTACGGGACTTGATAGTATTCGACTACCCCGCCCAAACTGAGTTTCGACGGGGGGTTAGGGGGGCTACTCAGCCGATTTTGCCTAAGTGCTGCGTGCAATTGGGAGAAGTTAGGGCGTCGGAGAAAAGGCGATGCCTTCGGCGGTTCGCGTAGCGACCATCGCATCATCTACACTCATGTTGGAAAAGCAGCCTACATCGATAAAACTCTGCATAGAGCATGATGCGGAGGGCTGCATGAGTGATTAAACTTTGCACAGAGCGTGATGCGGAGGGCTGCATGAGCATCGGTGACTCTTCGGTTTCCAGTCCAGTCCAAAGCCGGGATGATTACGATATTTTTATTTCTTACTCCCGTAAAGATAAGGAGTTCGTCAGCCAATTGTGTGAAGCGCTGACACAAGCGAACCAAAAGATTTGGGTGGATTGGAATGATATTCCGCCTGCCGAGGACTGGCGACAAGAGATTTATCGGGGAATTGAAGCGGCGAATAACTTTGTTTTTATTATCAGCGCTAATTCTACCTCTTCTGTTGTCTGCGGCGAGGAACTCGACCATGCAATTAAGCACGGTAAACGGCTGGTGCCAATCGTGCGGCAGGATGTAGGATACGACAACGTTCATCCAGAGTTAGCTCGTATCAACTGGATTTTTTTCCGAAAAGAAGATGATTTTAATGGTGCATTTCGCAAGCTCATCAGTGCCATTGAAACAGATTTGAGCTATGTCCGAGAACATACTCACTTACTCGTGCAGGCTAGAGAATGGGAAAAAGAAAGCCGTAATAAGAGTTACCTGTTGCGGGGTAGCGAATTAAAAAAAGCAGAGCAATGGTTAGCCGAGGGGGAAAGCAAGCAACCCCAAGCAACAGCTCTACATCGAGAATACATCCAAACCAGTCGTCGGGTAGAAACAGAGCGAGAAGACGCTGAAATGCGGTTACGTCGCCTGACACCACAGCAGGTAAAAAATCGCCAAGCCCTCCTGAATAAAGTCAGGAAGTTCTGGGTTGAAGGTGTTTTAGAAACCTCTTTGCATGACCAAGTATTGATAGAACTGGGTTTGGAGGAACGCGCTGATGCTGTAGTTTCTTCCTGGAACATGGAATTAGAAACGACTGATGAGGCGCAAAAAGCTCTACCCAAGGGGACTAAAGTTATTTCTATTTTTGACCAGTTGGGTGAGGGGCGAACGCTGTTGATTTTAGGTGAACCAGGGGCGGGAAAAACTACTATATTACTGGAACTCACTCGCGACTTAGTTAACCGTGCCGAGCAGGGTCTAGATTATCGCATTCCTGTAGTATTTAACCTCTCGTCTTGGGCGGGTAAGAAGCAGGCGATTGCGGATTGGTTAGTAGCGGAACTTAGTAGTAAATATCAGATTCCTAAGCCAATTGGACAGGATTGGGTGGAAAAACAGGAACTGTTGTTGCTGCTGGATGGTTTGGATGAAGTGAACGTAGAGCATCGAGATAGTTGTGTAGCGGCATTGAATGATTTCCATCAAAATTATGCTCCCGAAATGGTGGTTTGCAGCCGCATTCAAGACTACTCAGCCCTCTCTAACCGTCTCAATTTTGAAAGTGCAATTTATTTAAGGGCGCTCACTCTGGAACAAGTGCGTCATTACTTAGGCAGGATTAGTGGTGATTTGACAGGGTTGAGAGCGTTGATTGAAGGGGATACGGCGCTACAGGAGTTAGCTAAGTCCCCCTTAATGCTCAATATTATGGTTCTGGCTTATGAAGGAGTAGCTGTTGAAGATTTGCCGAAAACTGAAGTTGTAGAAGAACGGCGTAAGCAGCTATTTGATACCTACATTGAGCGAATGTTTCATCGCCCTACTCGCCTCAAGGTTGAGCAACGATATTCGGACGCTCAATCCATACGTTGGCTGACTTGGCTGGGGCAAAGGATGGTTCAGCAGTCGCAAACAGTATTTTTCATCGAGGGAATGCAGCCTACATGGTTGCAGGGTAAAGGTAAAAGAATGCTTTGGCTGGGAAGTTTCTTGATTGGTGGGCTGATTTTGGGTCTGAGTTATGGGTTGATTTCTGGGCTGATTTCTGGACTGAGATTTGGGCTGATTTATGGGCTGTTTTTTGTACCGAGTAGGGCAGGAATAAAAACAACAGAAATCCTGGAATGGTCTTGGAAAGAAGCCAAGAATTCTCTGATTCGTGGGCTGATGTTTGGACTGATTTTAGGATTGATTTCTTGGTTGATTTATGGGCTGACTTTTGGGCTGTTGGGTTTGCTGATTTTAGGGCTGATGTTTGGGCTGTTTGGCGGGCTGTTTGGCGGGCTGTTTGGTGGAATAAAAAGCTCAGCAATAGCGACAAAAACAATTCCCAATCAAGGTATCTATAGAACAGCTAGGAATGCTGGAATTATGGGATTAATCATTGGGTTGATTTCTGGGCTGATATTTGGGCTGATTTTTGGGTTGATTTCTGGGCTGATTTCCGGGCTGAATTTTGGGTTGATTTCTGGGCTAATTTTTGGAGGTGGTAAAGCTTGCATCCAACACTTCATCTTGCGCCTCATCCTTTATCGAAATGGTTATATCCCCTGGAATTATGCCCGTTTTCTCGACTATGCCGCCGAACGCATCTTCATGCAAAAAGTTGGCGGCGGTTACATCTTTATCCATCGCCTGCTGCTCGAACATTTCGCGCAGATGAAACTTCAGGACTTACGCAAAATTGGCTGAGTTGCTCCCCTAACTCCTTAACCTTGAGGGGAAAAAGATAATTAAAGTCCCTCAAAATTGGGGGATTTAGGGGGCGTTTCCTGATTAATGCAGGAAGTCTAGTCAATCAGGTTATCGCTATCACAGACTCTGTAGCGCCAGGAGAAGAGGTGCGATCGCACCCTTGTAGAGTCAATATGGCAAGATCAAAAGAGTAGCGATCGCAATCCTGATCCATGTCTTCAGCCAATCCTCCTCTCGACTTTCCATTCCAACGCCTGCGCGAGGTACGTGCTGCACTGCTTCGTCTCCATAAGGCACTACTCAACTCAGAACGAGATAGTTACGAACGCTTACACGGACGCATTCAGTCTAAGGGAGAATTCTTTCAGCTCGTAATCCAAGATGAATGGTTTAGCTGGCTACGTCCATTTTCTCAATTTATCGTCCAGATTGATGAAGCTTTAAGTGCAAAAGAGCCAATTACCTTGGATAGAGCAAACGAACTGTTAACCGAAGTTCGTTCCTTGATTTCTCCCGCAGAAGAGGGAACCATGCAACAGCAGCGTTACTTTCAAGCGATTCAACGCGATCCAGACATTGCACTCATGCACGCAGATGTGTCAAGGCTGCTACCCAGTAAACGTTAATCAGATAATTGAGGATTATGGGGGCGGAGCATCAGCTGAATTTCGCCAATTTCAGCCGTAAAGCCCCATTGCTCGTAAAAGGGCACCATCTCCGGCAGACAATACAAACCCAAATACTCCACACCTTGCAATTGAGGATGATGAACAACAGAGTTTAATAACGTTTTACCTAAACCCTGGTTTCTGTTAGTTGGCTTAACGATGACATCGAAAATAATTGCTCTGTAGACAAAATCGGTTAAGACGCGAAGGAAACCAATTAGGCGATCGCACTCATCGACCAAGCCAATAATAATATCCGAAGCTGCTAGCATCTTCGCCACATCTTGCTGGGTTCGGTTGTGGCTCCAGAATTCATTTTGATACAAGTCTGTCAACTCGGAAATTTGCTGCTCAGTTAGTTCTGAGACAATGCGGTAACTCTCCATAACGAGTCAGTCAGGGTAGATGTTTTTTTCACTAGACCTCTAGCTAAAATAGCTAGGACGGGCAAGATGCCCATCCCACAAAAGCCATTTTTTCTTGTGGAGTAGGCGGGACACCTGCCCCAGAATTTGATGGAAAGGAATGCTCTTCAAGAGGTCTACTAGATTAGCATTGGGTTGCTGTAGGAGCGATCGCTCTTTGTCTGTATGCCCGCAGGCTCAACCCCACGCACAAAAGAATTAGCTGATTCTAATCGTTGTATCGTAATGTATTTGCGAGTAAATCAACAGCTATCCATCTATGCTGCCGTTTTTGCCAATTTTTACCCTTGCTCAAGCTACCCCAACGCCAGTCACTCCACCAACACCCCCAGTAGAAATTGTACAGCCGCAACAAGTGCGGGTACTACCTGGAAACCTGGATGATGTTCCTGTATTCAACAGCAACAGCCCTGAACTTGTGCAGAAAGAGGGGATTTTACTCTCCACGTTTCCTCCCGACGGGAAAAGTACCCCAACGGCGCACTTAAATTTTCCGTTTAAGGGACGCTTTGATGTATTCGCTCACCATATTGCTAAACCCCCAACACCGGAGGATTTGCGAACTCTCTACTTGGGAATTATTTTGTACAATCCAGGAACGAAGCCAGTCAAAGTCGATATTTTGCAAGCAGCGAGTTACTTGAGTCAACCGGATGCGCCGTTTATTGAGTTGCCGTCGTTTGTCGAGAATCCTGATAGTACTATTTATGCAGGCCCAGGCGATCGCGTTATGAATGATATCCTGCGGGGACGGCGGCAAGTTAATTTTCCCTCCCGCTTGGTGATTCCCCCCAAGCAAAGCCAGATGTTGTTAAATCTACCCCTTCCCGTCCGTACCTTGGAACCCCCACTGAATGGTCGCTCAACCTTAATTCGCTTGCACAGTAATAGGTTAGTTTACGCCGCCAGTCTCGCCCGTTTTGCATCGGTTGATGCACAGAGGAACGAACTCCCCCCCACTTTGGAAGAATGGCAGCAATTATTGGATAAAGGGGAGTTAGCAGGGCCACGCGATCGCGCTCCAACTCCTCCTGACGATACCAGCGATCGCATCATCTATGGTCGTGTTGCAGGCGTTGCCCAAGGTTCTCAATGGCAAGCGAAGTTAACCGATCGTCCTAATGCCCGCTCTTTAAGTATCCCTGCACCCGGACAAGCCTTTTCCTATGGACTGAGTACCCTTCCTGGCGGTCAATTGGGTACAACTCAAAGTCAGAGTGCAAGAATGCTGGTGCGTTATCCAGACACGGCCTACTTTGCTCACGGTAACTATGGAGTGCAATATAGCCTTACCTTGCCCTTGCTGAATCGCAGCAGTAAGACTCAGACGGTAACATTAGCACTTCAGACACCTGTCAAACAAGATGAAAACCAAGGTGGCTTGCGCTTTTTAGAACCCCCCAGCAACCAAGTGTTTTTCCGGGGTACTGTTCAAATTCGCTACAACGATGATGCCGGACTCCCTCAGACTCGCTACGTACATCTGCTCCAACGACGGGGGCAACAGGGGGAACCTTTGGTAACGATCAAGATGCCTCCTTCCGACCAGCGTTTGGTGCAAGTTGACTTTCTCTATCCTCCAGACGCTTCTCCGCCGCAGGTTTTAACGATTAGGACGTTAAAAGAGTCCTCTCCAGCTATGTCTTCGACAAAGATGTTGCAAGATTTAGCTTGTAAAGCCCCAGGGAATCCAAATCACCAGCAAGTGCGATCGCTAATTGTAAACCGCTAAGTGCCCGCTGATAGGCGATCGCTATGTGAGTGTTCTTCCTGATTTTAATCTCCCCGAAGTAACAAAAGAGGGATACATATGAAGAAACCATTCTGTTTTCTTAGCAACTCATCCATTCACAAACAGATACAATTCAAATGTTAAATTTACGTAAAATAAAGCTTAAATTTTCCCGCTATCTTTTATACGTTCGAGTCATAATCAGCCAAACTTTGACAAAGCGTCAAAGTTTACCATTCCTTCATCGACTATGAACATCACCCGGCGTGAAGCCCTCAAACTTGGATTGGCTGGTGGTGGAGTCCTCCTGTCACCTTTGGGATTTGCCAGCAAGGCATGGGCGGCTACAGAAAGATGCAAAGAACCCCTGCCACTGAACACGCAACTCCCTAAACTGAGTCCACCACTATTAGAGCGGCGTTTTGAGGCAGAACTTCCCATCCCAACAGCTCTCCCGCCTGTCCTTAGCAAAACTTACAAAGTGACTCGCAGAGGCATCACCTATGAACAACCCATTGATTACTACCAAATCACGATGGGCAAGCAAAGGGTTGAAATTCTACCTGCGAAGGATGGAAAACCTGCGATTAAGGCTGAATTTTGGACGTATAACGGCATGGTTCCAGGCCCACTGATCCGGCAAGTGAAAAACCGGGAATCCTGTATCCGCTTTATTAACCAGTTGGGTAAGGATGACACTGGAAACGAAATCTGCACATCCGTCCATCTACATGGAATGGCTTCTCTGCCCCAGTATGACGGCTACGCGGAAGACCTAACTTTAGATGGCTATTACAAAGATTATTACTATCCCAACAACCGTGCTTCTATCCTCTGGTATCACGACCATACCGTCCATAAAACCTCGCGCAACGTCTATATGGGACTAGCGGGGATGTACATTGTTGAATATGCAAAAGAAGACTTTTGCGATTCACAGCAAGCTGGATGTTTGCCCAGTGGTGAGTTCGAGGTTCCACTGATCATTCAGGACAAAACCTTCGAGACCTTATCACAGCAAGGAACCAGTCAGGAATGGAAACTCGTTTTTAATGATCGCCGCCAGCAAGGGGTTTATGCAGATGTCATCCTGGTGAATGGGAGATTTTATCCCCATATGACGGTCAAACGGCGGAAATACTTCTTCCGCATCCTGAACGCTTCAGCTTCTCGCACGTACCAACTCACCCTCAGTCCGAAGGAAACAACCCAGGTTTCTGGCAACCCGGTTTACCAATTGGCTGTGGTTGGCTCGGATGCAGGACTTCTGGCTGAACCCGTATATCTCACGGCTCCTCAGGCGTTGCGGATTGGAGTTGCAGAACGTTATGGAGTCATCATTGACTTCTCCAAGTTTCCTAAAGACGTGAAGCAAGTCTACTTAAAAAATATAGCTTTCCCTAGTAATCTCGGTTCCGAACCGTCAGCCCTGATGCGTTTTGACTTGCTCGACGAGCCGGTGACCAATAGTTGTGAGATACCTAATCCCTTGGGTATCATGACAGACCGGAAAGCACTGCAAGACCGCGCCGTTAAAACCCGTACCTTCCGATTTGGACGGAGCAATCAGTGGACGATTAACAATAATGCCTGGAGTCCTAGTCGTGTCGATGCCGATCCTGGTCAGTGTGATATCGAAATTTGGAACCTTGTCAATACAGGAGGTTGGGCACATCCAGTTCACATCCACTTAATCGACTTTCGGGTGATTGATCGCAATGGACAAGCGCCTTTACCCTATGAGACAGGCTGGAAAGATGTTGTTCTACTCAGTCCATTGGAAACTGTTCGAGTCGTCGCCAAGTTCGCTCCCCATCGTGGCAAGTATATGATGCATTGTCACAACATCGTGCATGAAGACCACGACATGATGACCCAGTTTGAGGTGGGCAAAGCAGGGCCCAGCCCGCTTTGTGACCCAGCCAAACCGCTTCCACCAGAGCATCCACTTGGAGAAACCAACCCACCGGCACTCATCGAAGATATACCCTGTACCTGTTTTGAGCCACTGCCGAACAATTGCAATGTGAAGATTGAGCCACCACCCGACTGTAAGGCCGCGTTCCCGCAGTAGATCTTCCCACCTCTACCCCCTCTTCGTAGGCTACGCTGTACACACATCTCCTGAGCAACTTCAAAATGCTGCATTTCGCCCCCCTAACCCCCCAACTTTGGGGGGAACTAGGAGTTCAAAGTCCCCCAGAATTGGGGGATTTAGGGGGCAAGAAAGCCTCGGATACCAACTAGAGAACTTGTGTGTACACCGTAGCTCCTCGTAGGAGGGGGAAAAGGAATAAATTTGTTGTTGGAAGGGGGAAACATCAAAGCCTCTCTCCTACCAGGAGAGAGGTTTTCCACATCCTGTGAAAAGTAAGACGCATAGACACCACATAGGGTAGGGACGCTTTCAACCGCCCAGCTAACGTTAATTTGACACCCATGTCGCGCTATGCGCCCCTACAGATGGTGCTTCAAAGGCCAAGTTGCGTAAGTCCTGTCTTAGTCGGCTGAATTAGGAGCCATACAACGCTCGATTGAATGCTTTGATGGCTTCCATGTCATAAGGGCCAGCTGGCTGAGATGCCTTGCTCTTAGAAGCTGCTTCTGACGGTGATTCTTGGTTGGTACCTTGCTGATTAGCGGTTTCGCTGTCTTTAGAGGTATTTTTTGTAGTGGAATTCCCTGCTTCTGGCGAACTTGATTCTTGAGGTTTTGCAGGCTCTACAGGTTGTACCTCCTCAATCTTAGGCTCACCTACGGGTGTTTGAGCAATGAATCGAACCTGCTGAGGTAAGGGATTACTCAAAGCCGTGTTGGCGGTCAATAGTGTTGAGGCAATACATAAGAAAATGCCTAAAAGTAAGGTTTTCAACATGGACAGTTTCATAGGAGTTTTGATAGGAAAATTATGCTTCAGATCATAGTTCAGCTCTGCTATGGAAGGGGTTTGTCTGCATTCAAACTTTATGTGCGATGCTGTAAACCCAAAAGTGACGACAAGACTGGGTTTCTGGTCACGGGTAACGGCTAACTGTTAAAAGCTATTAACAAAACCCATCCTTCGGATAACGGGTTGAGACTTGATCGCCCAATTGCTGTTTAATAAAATTTAACCCTAAAGGGGTTGACAAAAAGAGCGAAGAAAATCTAGCTTCACTCTTTGCCTGTATGTGTGTGAGGTTTTAAGGAAATTAGTGACTTAATGTTGCATCTATTGCCAATTTTCTCTCTTGCTCAAGCCAATCCCGTACCGACGCCCACTTTCACTCCAAGACCCATCTCAACACCTAAACTAGTGGTGCAACCTCAAGAGATACGCACTTTACCGGGGCAATTGGATAAAGTACCGATGTTTAACAGTAATAGTCCTGAAGTCGTACAGACGGAAGGCATTTTGCTGTCTACCTTTCCCTCAACCGGAAGAACCTTTCCCAAGGCTCATTTAAACTATGGGCTGGTGGGACGCTTTGACTTGTTTTCTCATCATATTGCGCGATCGCAGAAGCGGGGAGATAACCGACTTTTGTATCAGGGAGTAATTGTGTACAATCCCGGCAGCAAACCGGTGACACTGGATATTTTGCAGGCGGTAAGTTATGTGACCAACCCCGATGCTCCGTTTGTCGATTTACCGTCCTACATTGACAACGCTTCAGGTACCGTCTATGCCGGCCCTGGTTCGCGGTTGATGAATGACATTTTACGGGGGATTCATCAAGCCGATTTCCCTTCTCAGATTGTGATTCCACCCAAACAGAGCCAGATGTTGTTCAGCTTACCCATCACGTTGGGGAACTGTCGGTCTACCTTTATGCGACTGCGCAGTAGTGAACCCGTCTATATGGCAAGTTTAGCGATGTATGCTCGTCCTAATCTTGATGCCAAGAAAGACGATGACCTAGAAAAGCCTCTACCTTTAACACCTCCCTCTCCTCCTTACCGGGCACCGACACCGCCAGAATGGGAGCATCTGTTGAATACGGGGAAATTGGCTGAGCCACGCGATCGCATTCCCACTCCTCCCCATAAAGGTGGCGGAGAGATTATTTATGGTCGCGTTGCAGGCGTGGCTCAAGGTTCCGAATGGCGTTCTGATGTAGTCGATGGTTTAGGGCGAAGCGATCTGAGCATCCCCAAACGGGGTAAAGCTTTTTCTTACCCGATCAGTACCGTTCCTAGGGTTACCTTCGGCACTCGGCAAGTTCAAAGCGCTCCCATGTTGGTTCGCTACCCCGACACCGCTTATCGCGCTCATGGCAACTATGGGGTTTACTATAGCCTCACCTTGCCCTTGTCGAACAAGACAGGTCAAGCTCAAACTGTAACAGTGGCAATTCAGACGCCTCTCAAACAAGAAGATCGGGAAGATAAATTGCGCTTTTTAGAACCACCCGATCAGCAAGTATTTTTCCGGGGAACAGTGCGAATTAGCTACAAGGACGACTCAGGAACTCTCCAATCACGCTATGTTCATTTAGTACAGCGACGCGGTCAGCAGGGTGACCCCTTGATTAAGCTGAGGATGCCACCGGGCGATCGCCGCTTGGTAAACGTGGAGCTTCTCTACCCTCCCGATTGTACGCCTCCCCAAGTTTTGACGGTGAGGACATTAGAGCTACCGATTTAAGGATGGGGGAAGACTCTACTCCATAATCAAGGACTCATGTTGACATCCTTTGTTGTTAACCCTAACGGGTAGTGCGGGGAGCTCCACGGGGAAGAAAAGATGAAGGACTAATCTCTAATCCCCTTCTGTGTCAGGGAAGATAAAAGAAAACAGAAAATGAATCAGGACTTGTCAACTTCGTTATGCTAACAAACGCTGATTTTCATAGCTTTACCCAATGGTCAGCGATTCTGACCGTAGTCTGCGGTGTCCTCGCGACACTGGGTTTTATTTTCAAATGGGGCATCCGGTTTCGACTGGTGGGAATTACCAGCTTTATGGGGGTTCTCACAGGGAGTTTATTTGCTTTAGGGTTAGTCCCTTTTAGCCGTAGTGTCATTCCAGGCGCTGTCCCTTTTTCGATGGTGTATGACAACGGTGGGAATCAAACGGTAATTACTGTCCCTGCACAAATTACCGAAACTGAACTGGACGCGACTCTCCGCCAAGCGGCGAGTAACTTATTTTCTTATGGACGCTTGGGTGGCGGGGCAGATAACCAGTTGACGATTCGGGCACGTACTATTATTCATCCAAAACCGGGGGTTTCCAAGCCACTGTTCTTGGGTCAGGCGAAGCGATCGCTCGCTACCCGCGACGATGAACAAATGGCAATTGATATTTACCCCGAAAATTTTGCCCAACTGCCAAAACCTAACGCTTAAGGAATTTTCAGATAGAACAGGTCTTGGTAAGGGCAGGTTCACAGATGCCCTCCGCTAGTGTCAGTCCAAATCTACCAAGTTGAGCAATTTGCTATTTTGATAGTATTATGGTCAACTCGTCAAGATCAAAATTACAATCTCCCAGCAATGGGATGATATGCCTCACCAATCCTCAACTGACTTTTCTGCTACAGGCATGAACCAAGCCCCTACTTCCTTACTGTCCTTAACTGTTGCACCAGCTCAAGTGTTGCGGGGTTACCGAGCACTAGAACAATCTGGAGAAGCGATCGCACGTCTGGGGTACCGCCCCTTAGTGGTGGGAGGCGATCGCACCCTAGTTTCCCTTACCTCAAAACTACAACCCGTCCTAGAACAACAGCAATTGAGCTATTGCTCAGCCTCCTACAGTCCTGATTGCTCTGAAGCTTCCTTAGCCCTACTCCGAGAAGCTGCCACCTCGCATCAAGCCGATTTAATTATTGGTATTGGTGGCGGGAAATCCTTAGACACCGCCAAGCTCTTGGCCCATCAGTGCCAGTTGCCGATTGTTACCATTCCTACTTCTGCTGCCACCTGTGCAGCTTGGACGGCTTTATCCAATATCTATTCTGACGCGGGGGCTTTCTTGTATGATGTCCCCCTGAACCACTGCCCAGACTTACTAATCCTCGATTACAGCCTGATTCAGACGGCACCACAACGCACCTTAGTTGCCGGAATTGGTGATGCCTTAGCAAAGTGGTATGAAGCGTCTGTCAGTAGCGGCAGTTCACCCGTTACCCTAATTATTGCGGCTGTCCAACAGGCAAGAGTATTACGAGATATCCTGTTTCAAAAATCAGCTGACGCCCTTAAACAACCAGGAAGTGAGGCTTGGCAGGAAGTAGTTGATGCTACAGTCCTACTAGCGGGTGTCATCGGTGGTTTAGGGGGTGCTCAGTGTCGGACTGTTGCCGCCCATGCCGTTCACAATGGATTGACGCACATTTTAGCGGCTCACGATGCCCTACATGGTGAGAAAGTAGCCTATGGCATTCTCGTGCAGTTGCGTTTAGAAGAAATGCTTCAGGGGAATCAATTGGCAGCTTCTGCACGGCAACAACTGCTGAAGTTTTATGCTGAAATTGGTTTACCGCAAACCCTTGAAGACTTGGGGTTAGGAAACATTACCTTAGCAGAGTTACGACAAGCGGCTGAGGTTGCCTGTAATCCAAGTTCAGACATCCATCGCCTACCGTTTGAGGTAGTACCCGATCAGCTCATGGCGGCGATGGTTTCTACAACAACGCCAGTTGAGAAAAGTCGTAGCCATTTGAGTTTAACGGTACCCGTTAACGATTCTCAGTAAGCCTGATCTGAACCTGAGGGGGAGGCGAGAAAGTTTTATTGCTTGAATTTTCTACAAAAACAATTTCAACTTCCCCCGCCCCTCCCTTTTGTACTCCTAGCCATCCCAAGAGTTGATAATTCAGGTTCCTCAGCCTAGGAGGCAAACAGCCACATCCATTTAAACTTTGACGATTTTAGTCAGTCGCTCTTGTTGCAATACCTATATAATTTTTAAGTTTAGGAAAAGCCTGGTTTTCTGATGAAGTTAGATTGGATTACCCCAGCCGAGCGTGTAAGTGCCCTGCCCCCCTATGTGTTTGCTCGCTTAGATGAACTGAAAGCGCGTGCCCGTGAGCAGGGACTTGATTTAATTGACTTAGGGATGGGTAATCCCGATGGCTGTGCACCTCAACCGGTGATTGAAGCGGCGATCGCAGCCTTGCAAAATCCCGCTAATCACGGCTATCCTCCCTTTGAAGGCACTGCCAGTTTCCGCCGTGCGATCGCCAATTGGTATCATCGCCGCTATGATGTTGAACTCGATCCGGATAGCGAAGCGTTACCTCTTTTGGGTTCCAAAGAGGGGCTGACTCACCTTGCCCTCGCTTACGTCAATCCCGGTGACTTGGTTTTAGTCCCTAGCCCTGCTTACCCCGCTCACTTCCGGGGGCCGTTGATTGCTGGCGGTACCATCCACAGCCTGATTCTCAAACCGGAAAACGACTGGCTGATCGATCTAGGGGCAATTCCCGATGAGGTTGCCCAACGAGCGAAGCTTCTCTATTTCAACTATCCCAGTAATCCCACCGCCGCTACAGCCCCTCGCGAATTTTTTAAAGATATTGTTGCTTTTGCCCGTAAGCACGAAATCTTACTGGTTCACGACCTGTGTTACGCCGAACTTGCCTTTGATGGTTATCAGCCCACTAGCTTGCTAGAAATTCCCGGTGCTAAGGAAATTGGCGTTGAATTTCACACCTTATCAAAAACCTACAATATGGCAGGCTGGCGTGTGGGTTTTGTGGTCGGGAATCGCCATATTATTCAAGGGTTGCGAACCTTAAAAACGAATCTGGACTATGGTATTTTTGCAGCCTTGCAAACCGCTGCCGAAACCGCTTTGCAGTTACCGGATGTCTATCTCAATGAAGTGCAAGCGCGTTACCGCCGCCGCCGCGATTTTCTCATTGAAGGGCTAGGGGAGTTGGGGTGGACGATTCCGAAAACGAAAGCAACGATGTATCTCTGGGTTCCTTGTACTCAAGGGATGAGTTCAACCGACTTTGCTCTCAACGTCTTGCAGCAAACGGGAGTAGTTGTAACGCCGGGGAATGCCTTTGGTGTTGCAGGTGAAGGGTACGTGCGGATTAGTTTGATTGCCGAGTGCGATCGCTTAGCAGAAGTGCTGCGGCGATTTAAGCAATCCAGGATATACTATCAGCCGGAAGCACTGCTGAAGGCTGAAGGATAAACGTATTCATCGACATTATTCATGGGTTCCGTTGTAGAACCCTAGTAGGATTGAAGATTGTAGGGAGCCATTGGATAATTAGGATCTGTCCAAAACAACTTAGTATCTTTCTATCAGGTGGACATTGCCTAATTTCCTCCTATTTTATATTCCGAACAGAGCTGTTTTTGCAAAAACCATTACGGCGATTTACTATCATTCCCTACATCGATGTAATATCCAGGATGTGCTGCCATGCTTGAAGTAAAAACGCTGATATTTCCGAGTTTCATCACAACGTTTACCCTAATCCTTTACTTTGTTCTTACCGCCAATGTTGGCAGAGCTAGAGCTAAATACAAAGTGCCCGTACCTAATACGTCGGGAGATCCAGATTTTGAGCGAGTGTTTCGAGTCCAACAAAACACCCTAGAGCAACTCATCCTATTTTTGCCCAGCTTGTGGTTATTTTCCTTGTTTGTCAGCCCAATTTGGGGAGCGGGACTTGGAGCCCTTTGGATAATTGGGCGTATATTATATGCTTGGGGTTACTATCAATCGGCTGAAAAAAGAGTACTCGGTTTCGGCATCAATTCTTTGTCTATCCTTGCTCTCCTTTTAGGTTCTCTTGTAGGAATAATTAGAACTTTCATGGCTTGAGCTTGAGTTCAACCCTGCGGTGCAATTACTGATGTCGGTTCATCAAGTTCACATATCTCCTTCTAGAAAAGCTGAAGGCAACAAGAAACCCCCAGAGGAGCGAACCATCTGGGGTGGAACTGTTAAGCCCTATTCTTTTCATTAGCAGAGTGAGCTGCTCCGGAGAGAGTTCTGTATGGATTAACCTGCAAGCTGGTGACAAGATTCGAACTTGCGACCGGCGGTTTACAAAACCGCTGCTCTACCACTGAGCTACACCAGCAACTAAAGTAAGCATAGCAAATTTTGAGGGATTGTCATAGCTATGCCTCACATTTCGAGATTTTAGCACTTTAGCAAATTTTTGAGAGACTACCAAATACAAAAAATATCCAACTACCGCTTATGGAATGTGCCCAAAAAACTACCCTGGTTTATCAAAGCGCCGTAGAAGGTTATTTTGAAAGTACTGTATTCCGAGCGATTAAGTGTATTTTTTGGGGATATGATAGTTCTAGCACGCAAACCATTATGCGATCGCTCGCTGGAAGGCAGACGTCGTATACCTATACTTCAGGCTTGACGCCAAGAAGCTCAAGCCACTCACTACTGAGCAAGAAGAAATTGACTAAGAGGCAACCCATGAAGACCTATAGCACGAATAGCTTTCAAAATAATGCGCTCGACCCGATTGAATTAACCAGCAATACTGATGTTTTAGGAGCTGATAGACCGACCCAAACTCGCATTCGACTGCGCATTCCCAAACAATATAATGAAGAACCCATCATTTCACGCTTAGTTTCTCATCACGGCGTCACCGTGAATATCTCTGCGGCTCTTTTGGGCTCCAATGGGCGAGATGATGGCTGGTTTGATTTAGAACTGCGAGGCACAAGTCGGCAAATCCAGAGTGCTTTGATCTATCTCCATGAAATGGATTTAGAGATTTGGGGTGAATCCAACCAGGAAGAAGATGGCTGGTAATTCAATCCTCCCTTGATGTTGAAAATGTTACTGTCTCCCGGTAAACCCTATGGGGCTATATCGGGAGACTCTTAATACTATTGGGTTGGAATTTAGATTCCTAATCCAAAATCCAAATCCTCTTAGGCCATGCTAGTCTCAATCGCCCAGCGTGCTAATTCTGTACGGTTATGAAGACCTGTCTTACCTAGCATATTAGAAACATGACTTTCAATAGTTCGCTGACTAACATTCATCTGCTCAGCAATTTCTCGATTTCCCATACCCCGTGCTACAAACTGAACCACCTTGAGTTCTGTTGGCGTTAACTCAACATCAAAAGGAACCTGGAGTTTTGCTCCCGTCTCTGTTCCTGTATTGGAATGATGAATCAAACGAGTGGCTTGTTTGAGGGAAGATTCGACCTGTGCTACCAACTCTTCCGGTTCAAAGGGTTTCACCATATAAACATCAGCACCTTTGTTGAGACCCTTAACACGATCCTGACTTTGACCTTTTGCCGAGAGAAATAGTACTGGAATCCAGCTGGTGCGGGAGTCTTGCCTGACATGTTCCACGAGGGCGTAGCCGTCCATCTCCGGCATCATGACATCACAGATGATCATGTCAGGCACTTCCTGGTCTAACACCTCCAGCGCTTCTCGACCATTTTCAGCGGTAATAACTTCGTACCCCCGAAATTCCAGGTAGTCTTTGACTAGCAAGATGAGATTGGGGTCGTCATCAATCAGCAGTAGTCGCTTATTATCTCTGACACCGTTATCTTTCATGTTGTGATACTCGTCCTGCCGGATTATTGAGACGGGTAATAACGTCCTGTGTATTATCCGCGAATTGGTTTAGATGCTACAACCTATTACTATAAACTTGTGCTGAGAGAAACTCTGTTCTTACACTCAATTAAGCACAAAAGTGGCGTGTAAAACGATGGCTTGGAGCCTTATGCCATCGCTAGGCAAGCAGCACCTTTGGTGCTTGAAAGCTTCGCTAATCACTATGCTACAGGGAAATTTCCATAAGTGTCGGGAAGCCTATAAGACCAATTTGCTGAGTTGATGTTTCCTATAAGATTAACTAAGTGTCTCTCCACAGGCTTCTAGGGGACAACTGGTGTGGAAGTCTCCACAACCGTGGTGAGCTGTGGAAAATTGCTCCCAGGCAGTTCTTTCTCCTGTGAGTCTTGGGTAGAGGGTCGAGCAGGTTCTGGCAACGGATGAGTAGCAATAGCATATTCTTCTACAACCTTGTTGCCAATAAAATGCTCCTGAATAATCCGTTCAATGACTTCTGGGGTAGCGTTGCGATACCAGACGCCATCAGGATAGACCACCATAATCGGGCCAACTGCACAAACTCGCAGACAGTTAGCTTTCGTGCGGAAGATGCAGCTGGGTTGAGTCTCTGTTGCTTGGTCAAGGTTGAGTTCTTTTAGGCGTTTTTTCAAGTACTCCCAGGCTTCTAGACCGGCTATTTTTGAACAGCATTTCGGTTTGGTCTGGTCGGCACACAGAAAAATGTGTCGTTGAATTTGATTGATGCCTAAGTTTTTGATATTAGCAGCTAAAGCGCTTTTTTCTGACACCTCATTGAGGGTAGAGGCTTCAGGAGTAGACAATTCCAGTGGAGTTTGATCGGTTTGGTTCGCTTGCATTTCTACGGAGTTGTTTTCTCGAAATATTTCAGCCAAAGACGCCCAAGCGCCGCAACTAGTCCTCTATCTATTCTCATCCATCTGCGCTCAGGTAGCGTCACGCCGACGCTCCTAACATGAATGTCACTGACTTAAGGGAAAAGTGCTCATTCTTCAGGAAAAAACCCGGATTGGGGGGTCCCCCCCCAAACCCCCCACTGGGGGACGGAGTGCCTCCCCCAGACCCCCTGCACAAAGGGTGGTTGGTAAGGTAGGAGAGTTCTTAAGTCAGTGACATTCCTCCTAACATCGCTATCACTAGTGCTGGCATAAATAACCATCCAGTTGAAAAAGCTTAAAAAGCTTACTGTACAAACTTTCTTGCCTTAGGCAAGTATTTTTACTCAAGTGAAAGTCAGGAATTGAGCGTGACGGCTTCAGCGAATTGTTTCTTTACAAAGTACTGCCCATAGCGCTCCAGGCAAGGGTTTGAGTCACCATAAATCGGTGAGTTCGGGAACCCGTACAGAAAAGTTTGTTGCGATCGCATCCCTTAGTTGAGTAAATTAGCACTCAGGAGCTGAGAGTGCTAACTCAGCTCAAAGAAGTAGATCGGGAGAGATTGATATGGCAGCTGTATCTCTAAGTGTTTCCACTGTTAAGCCGTTAGGCGATCGCGTTTTTGTTAAGGTAAGCGCCGCTGAAGAAAAAACCGCTGGTGGTATCTTGTTACCCGATAATGCGAAAGAAAAGCCTCAAGTTGGCGAAATTGTAGCTGTCGGGCCTGGAAAGCGTAATGATGATGGCTCTCGCTCTGAAGTCGAAGTGAAAGTCGGCGACAAGGTTCTTTACTCCAAGTACGCCGGTACCGACATCAAGCTAGGCACTGATGAGTACGTCCTGCTGTCGGAAAAAGACATTCTTGCAGTCGTTAGCTAACACGTTGAATGTAGGCAAGTTGTAAAGTTGGCAAGTTGAATCGTTCAACCTTCAACCCTTCAATCGTCAACTTTCAACATTCACCCATGAACTTTCAACCTTTGTTCAACCTTAAAACATTATATTGACTGAACTCAACTATGGCTAAGCGCATCATTTACAACGAAAACGCTCGTCGCGCCCTAGAAAAGGGCATGGATATTCTAGCCGAAGCTGTGGCTGTAACCCTCGGCCCCAAAGGTCGCAACGTTGT
>NZ_DATNPA010000146.1:0-17608 GCF_036703385.1 Allocoleopsis sp.
CCGATACAACCGCCTTAGCCGCACCACCCGAACAGTTACTCTACGAGAATCTAAAGAAAAATCTCATCCTACATCCCTGCGCGATCAGCTAACGTTGATGATGAAACCGAGTTTACGTCACGAGTTTGAATCATACATCAGCGAGCAAGCCGCGATCGCAGGTTATAAAACCTTAGTCCCTGCCAATTTACAAAAAGCCTCAAACTTAGCCGTTGCTAATCTCTACTGGTATTTCAAAGTCAGAGATGAATCAGAAGAAGAGGCAGTAACAGCATAAAACATCAAAAACTGAAGATGCGATCGCCTCACGCGATCGCAGTTAGCTAAAATGCTCAATCCCCTGTGGCTGAATGTGTTTCTTAGGAGTAATGCATAGCTTGGAAAGGGAGGCTAGGGGGGATCGCTCTGATCCGAGCCGTATTGGCCTAAGGGGGAGTGAACCTCCCCTCAGTCGGCTATAACCAATAACGAGGTATTAAGTTCGTTGGTGCATTTGCTACAAGCCATGACGCCCAGCGGCTAACTGCTGGGCTTTTTTGTCAATTTTTCCCTGAGCCAACAAAATCCCTCGTAGTACCGAGTAAGAACTGAAAAAACCCCACTGACTCGCGCAGAGCAGTGGGAAAAAGGATACTCATTACTGAGTTATCATCGGCAGGGCTAACTTTTATGCATCAATCTAGCAAATAGGGCTGACTATTTATTTGGGCGGTTTCCTGGCGTCCGTCCACCCTCATCATTACTACCACCGTGAGGATGGGAGTTACCAGGGTCACAGCCTTCTGCGCCATTGCCAATCCCTTGGTTGCAGTGTTGACGCTTCGGTTTAATCCGATTAGCTTCACCTGCTTCCCTCACTTCACCAGTTTCCCCAAACTTAGCCTCTTTTCCAACGATATAAGGCGAGGAAATTGCTGTCGCCTCACCCTTGCTGACCATTGCCTGATAAAGCATTGCCGCAACCTCTGCCCGAGTTGCCACTTTATTAGGACTGCAAGTGTGGGTATTGGGATAATTAGCCACGATACCCTGCTCTGTCGCTGCCGCAACTATGCTGCGAGCCTCGGCAGGGATAGCCCTAGCATCGCTGTAAACTCCCAAAATTTGCTCAATGGAACTACTCGTTGACGTATAGTTCAGCCCCTTTGTCAACGCGGTCAAAATTTGCAGACGAGTCAGGCTTTGGTAGGGTTTGAATTGACTGCCAGAAATTGGACCTAAAAAGCCCATTTCATAAGCTTCCCGAATGCCTTCGTAAGCCCAGTAATTGGACGAGATATCCTGAAAACTCATCGCATTGCGAACTTTATTCTTCTTAAAGACCGAAGCAAGCAGGGCGGCAAACTCACCGCGAGTTACGGGCTTATCCGGATGGAATTTACCATCTGGAAACCCAGTAAGAATCCCTCGCTGCGCTAGTTCCATAATAAAACCTTTGGCCCAATAGCCCTCAGATATATCGCTAAAACTAACCTGAGAGCTACGGCGAGCCATTCTTGTCTGCTGCTGTGTCTGGGTTGTGACGCCCTCCATTGTCTGTGTGCTACCCACAACAGCTTGAGTGTTCTCGCTGCTGCTTTGGTTACTGCTGCCCGTGACGGATTGCATCGTCTCAGTCGTGCGGGTTATCACCTCTTGTTGGCTGGTTGTTTGGGTGGCTGTTTGACTACTGGCAAGAGTACGGGTTGCCATTTCATCCCACTTTGCAACAGTACCCGCTAGGTTAGTACGATAAACCCAGCGTTGTTCGCCGCTACCAACAATTACCCGCCAACCTGGAACCATAGATTGAGTACACATACTGTTGGAGCCACCCAGACCCAAACAGCCATCCGACCAAGTTTCCTTTTCTACTTTGACAATTCGTAATTTTGATGATTCAGTTCCAGTCTTTTCAGAGACATCCTTGAATACAGCATCCTTACAACTGCACTCTTGTGCCATTGCATCGCTGTCCTTGTCATCTTTGTCATCTTTATCCGTTTTCTCATCCTTGTCTTTAGTTTGGTTAACAGAAGGCTGTTCTGCTAATTCCACGCTATTAGCTTGACTAGAAAACTCTATTGGTGAAGCGCTAGCTGGAGAAACCGTAGAAGCCGCAAAACTTACTGAAATCTCGGCTAAAGCAATTCCTGCTGCTGCCAAAATCATCCCACATTGTGATGTCATAAGACTCAATTTCATTAATCTCACGCCAAACGCCAAACTGTTCAAAATAGATGCTTAATTCTGTTTATTGTTCCTGCAAATGGAATCAAAAATTATTTAGCCGAAGTAAATTTTTCAGCTAAAAAATGCAGAAATTAGGTCTGATTTTCGAGATTTTAGCTCAGGGACAATGGCATCGTCACTATTAACCGTAATGAAAGATGTTACAGAAATGAGAGGTGTGAGAAGCTAGCAAAATTTATAATTTTTGCATCCTGCTCACGGCATAGTTTTTTTAATAAAATTTTTTCGGTTCGTAGTTGCCATCAGAGCGCTCTGATGGCAACTACGAATTTTGATGATTTAAGCGAAAGCCTAAACTAAGGGCTAGTGGTAGGCCTAGAAGGCAAATCTTTTTTTGCTATAACTTCTGATGCTTGTGGGTCTCTCATTTTCATCAATTCTGGGATAGTTACGAACTTGTATCCCTGCTCTCTAAGTTTGGCAATCATTTGTGGGAGAGCTTCCACTGTAGCCGAGTGATTGCCGCCCCCATCATGCATCAGTACAATTGCGCCTGGTTGTGCCTTGCGGATGACATATTTAGTTAATTGATCAGCAGAATGTGGACGATAGTCCATTGGGTCATTAGACCACATGACAATCACATCCTTTTTTTGCTTAGCATAGTCGGCGACGCCATTATTCATAACACCACCAGGCGGGCGGAAGAGTGATGTTCTTACCCCTGTGGTTTTATAAATCAGTTCTGCCGTATCCTCAATTTCACGAGCCGCCGTAGATGCATCTAAGTGATGGTACCAGTGGTGCCAGGTGTGGTTACCAATTGTATGACCTTCAGCAACAACTTGCTTACCAATCTGTGGATTATCTTTTAGCGCTTGCCCCACCCAAAAAAACGTGGCTTTGATGTTATTCTTCTTCAGAATGTCCAGTACCTTCAATGTATTGCGAGGCCAAGGGCCATCATCAAAGGTGAGCGCGATTACTTTCTCCTGCTCCAAGGGCGTTATCTTTTTAATGATTTTCGACTGAAACTCTGGGGGAGCGCCAAAGTTTAGGGTCGGTTGCTCACTGGATGGGCTTTCTGGACTGATGCCGTTGCTTGAAGTCTCCTGAAGCCCTTGCCCAGACGGCGTTGCATTGTCTTTAGGGATATTTGGATTCAAATTCTCTGGTAAGGTTTCACCAGATTGTACTTTGGGTGAGTTGGCAGAACCTAGGCTATCCCCGGTTAGTTTTCTGAATGCCTGTGCAGAGGGGGCTGCGTTGTCTGAGGAGAGATTTGGGTAACTAGGCAACTGTGCGATCGCCTGTTGCTTGGGGTTGGGAGGAAACAGAGAAGCCCCAGTTTTGACAGGGTTGGGCTTCTGTGAGTTTTCATCTCCTAAATTTGACGGAATTTCTTGGGGAAGGGGTACAAGAGGGGCTGGTTGTAAGGTTGAATCCTTGGCTCCCATTGCCTGCTGAGAGGAGTTACGGGTATTCCAGCTGAGGCCGAGGATAAAACCAAAACCCACAGCAACCATCGTGACGAACATTAGCCTCCGCAACAGGAAGGAATTACGCTTTGCCAAGTTCTCTCTCCTTACATCTCTCAATGATTAGGGACTCCACGATTCACTTAATTTATCCAAAATCCCCAAATGGGGAGTCAACTTCCGGGTCTAGAAGGCTAGTCTTTCCATGCAAAGACTTGTTTGGTTTGTAATTCTATCAAAATACGGGAGTCTGAGGGAGCGATAGTAAGGCGACCATCACCTATGAGCCACGCTGAAGAGATTACCGGAAATGCGATCGCTCAAGTCGTTGTGGATAAATTTTGTGGAGCAGAAGATGGAATTTGTCCTCGATGAGTACTTGCCGTAATGGAACTCCCGAGGTATTCTCAACGCTAGATGGACAGCCCACTAGCCACCAATCAAAACAGTGGGACAACCTCTGACAATTTTATTCGGTGGACCGACGGCTTCCACAATAGTGTCACCCATACGACAAGCTGGGAGATTGTTAATTAAAACAGTGGCGCTGCCATCAATCACCACACCAGGCCCATGAGGAGGAAGGGGCAAAGGTGTAGTACACATATGGATATCTGCACCACCTGCACTACTAGTAATAGTACTGCTCATGGTTGCCGCCGTCGTTGCCTTTGTTGTTTCTTCCGCCGCCTTCGCCGCAGGAGCACCGGGCGTACCCGCAGCAGCCAGTGTAGCCGCCTCAGCCGTTCGGATAGTGATGTCAGCGACTTGTTTGGTAGATTGTAAAGCGGCTGCACCTGCTAGGGGTATACCTCGCCATGCAGGTAACCCACCGATCAACACATTGATGCTACCAGGCCCTCCAGTTAAGACAGGGGGCAAAGGATGTGCAACGGAATCGGTAATTCTAGCGGCGGGTCGGTTCATAATCAACTCCTGTTTCTAATTCAGTTTAATGATGGCACCTCTAACATTGACGAGACCGGTGGCTGTAATATCGATTTGAGCGGCATCGATAGTGAGTCGGGTACCCGCTTTGATGTTAATTTCACCTGTTGGGCTACTCATCGTAATCGTGGCTAAACCCCCTAGACTCGTTTTGATTTCAATCTTTTTGCTCTGATCATCTAAGCGTACATAATGACCATCTCTTGTTTTGATTTCTGCAAATTTGTCAGTGTCATTGAGGTGGACTTGATGACCGTAGACAGTATCGATATAAACTCCTTTCTTACTTGCACCTTTATCCTCATCCACAAACTGGAGTTTATGACCGGTTCGAGTTTTAAAGGTGCGTAGGCGAACTTTACCACCCACAACGCTATCATCTACCCTCTCTGGTGGGGCATCCTGACCATTCCAGACTCCACCAATCACGTAAGGGCGATGAATGTCACCATGCTCAAAGGCAACGAGTACCTCATCGTTAATTTCCGGCAGGCAGTCAAACCCCCGGTTAGAGGCTGCGCCTGTTCCCACAACCCGCGCCCAGTAACTAGCGTGTTCTTCAGTAAGAGTGGGAAACTTGACTCTAACTCGACCCCACTTCTTCGGATCTTTGTTATCTGTGACAATGCCAACTAAGGGAGCTTGTCCAGCTTGGTGGGGAGTTTGAGGTGACAGTATAGATAGGAGGTCTCCCCCTCGCAAGCCCCGCACACTAAACTCAGTGGTGTAAACTCGTTCGTGAAAAAAGTGACGGGTTTCGGTGACATAGTACTTGCCGCTATACTTGCCCATCTCTTTGAGTTCCACCACCTTTCCCGGTCGGATTTCTGGGTTGCCCTCAGCCTTAGCATCTGCATGGACAAACTCTCCGCCTAACTCGTCACACAGCGTTTGAGCAATTGTCTTCGCCTCATCGTTACTGAAGACGGGCTGATCCACGACAATCATTTTAGGTGTCGGAGGTTTACCCTTAAAGCTTGTACTTGTCTGGCTGCCTTTGCCATTCTGTGTCTCGGTCCATACCTTTTCTTTATTTGCCGTTTCCACGATGGGCTGCTTTCTGTTGTAGTCCCAACCCCTGACTTCAACCTGACTCACCTGTTGGGCGCTACTAACCCGGACACTGAAACTATGTAAGTTTGTTAACCACTTCAGTTCTAAGGATTTATCAACTTTGGGTTTACGGAAGTTCAGCTTGCCATCCTGAACAAAGAACTCAAAGCCATTGTGAGCCGCCCGTTCCCGGAGGAATTGCATATTAGTTTGATTGTTTTGAAACACATAGCCATTGGCACCATTGATATCACCATAGCCATGAGGTCCACTTGAGTTGTCGATTTTGCCCTTTGCTATTCCTACTTCATCAGCAATCTTCTTAACAATGTCACTATCTTTCATGTTTTGGAAGGAGCGGTTGTAGCGTCCCCTGTGTAAGCGATGGGAGACATCGTACCCGCGAATAATGACGGGAGCCTGGGAGCCACTGGTGAAGTGGGTTTCCATCGCCGTAATTTCCCCTTCTAGAACGTAGCCTTTCTCCTCGGTGTGAAACTCCTGAGCTTCTGTGGTGTTGGAAGAGAAACCAATCCTGATAGGCTTACCGATGGCAAACACCTTTTGATGCTTCCAAGGCTGATCTTGTTTCCTTCCTGGAGAATAAGCATTTTGGATAACTAGGGTAAACATTCCTGGCAGGTGGAGGCTCTCTTCAACGGAGATTTGCAAAATGTCCTCCATTAAGTCCTCAGAGGCTTTCTGGCCATCAATCTCTATATTCGGTTTGGCTACATAACGAATTTCAGTCATAGATACCTCTGGAAGGCTTAATGCAGGCTTAATTCCTTGTTGGAGAGCGCTACTAATTAGTGGTTGGGTGTTCGTTGGCTTTTGCTGTTAGCTGATTTGTCATTGACAATTAGCTGTTAGGTCAATGGCTAGGGTGAGGTATAACTCTAGGTTAAAAAAGCCTCTCGATTTTGATCTCGGCGTAGGCGTTCGCTGGGATTAGGCGTCTGCTGACCGGGTTGGGGGTTTGGTAAGTCTACCTGTTCAAGATCCAAATCAACCGATGCTCGTACTGGTGTACCATCCGGGCGAAACAGAGTCAACTTAAAACTAAAACTTTTTACAAAACAACGTAAGTAATTATATTTACCCCAGGTAAAGAGATAGATGGGGGGTCGTTTTTCCTTAGCATTTCCATTGCCGTTTTTGATAAATTCAACAGCTACTTTGAATTTCTTAATCGTGTCCAAGACATTGCCATCTTTTGTTTCATAGGTATCAATCAAGATATTGCTAATTTTGAGGGAATAAGGATTTGGATGTTTGAAGCTAACTTTGTTGTTGCCTTTACCAGTAGAAGCTCCTTTTGCTTGCTCTAAGCTCATGCTTCGGCTAAAAGCCAGTTGGTTGGGATTAAACATAAATTCAATGTCTTCCCCCTCGCCTTTATAAACAGCGAAGAGCTTTGCTTTTTCTAATGTCATTTTCCTATCCTCCTAATTTATAAAATGTTCCTCAATGAATCCAATTCTTCACTAAGACAATTGCTCTCAATAGTAGGAACCATAACGTTCACGCTCTATAGCTAACCTTTGTCGTACTAAACTATAGATTTCCCACGCTAGTCTTTCCAAGTTTTGCTCATCTTTGTCTTGAGCCTCCTTATCTTGTGCAGGATTTTCGGTGGCTGAACTGTCATCTTGAATTGAAGCCTCTTCTGTAGTGAACCTTTGGATAGGAATTTCTTGGCTGAAGCTTGATGAAGCATCAGAAGAACGGGAGTATTCGGGAATTAGGTTTTCCCAAGCATTAGATTCTTGCAAATCCGAAGGCGCTTGGTTTATTGAATCGTTAAACGCCATTTGTATGGGAGTTTCTCCTCCAAAGGCTGAGGAGGAATTAGTCGTCGTATTCTCTAGTAAATCAGCAATACTTGACCAGGAATTTGGTATCTCGCTAGTATATGTAGAATTCCCTATTCGTTGAGCTTCTTGATTAGACTCTGGAGTTGTTTTAGGAATTGCATCAGTGGCTCTTTGAAGGGTCAAAGGTTCAGTATCAAGGCTCACAGGTGGAACTTTTACGGTTGATTGTAGACCTTGATTGAAGGCATCCTCTGGTAATGCTGAAGGTGCTGTGCTTGGCACGACAAGCCGATTTAATGTTTCTGGCATTGATTGAACAATTGTTGGTTGCTCCCTTGAGAATTCAGAAGTGGATGTCGAAGAGAGCAATGACGATTGTTGATTGAGGGGTTGGATTAGAGGTAATGTATGGTATGTTCCTACTAAATTTTCCAAGACAGTTGGTAACTGAGGAACGTCTGGGTTCTGATGAAATGACTCATCTTCCGTTAGGTTTGCTTTTGTTTGTAGTAGATGGGCTGGAAGAGGAGAACTATTAAGTGAGGTGGGGGAGACTTGAGGAGAATTCTCCTGTACTTCCTCGGAATTCTTGAGAGTCGGCAATGTTTCTGATTGCAAGTTAGTATCACTTTCTAACAGAGGTTGTGCGATGATGGGCTCTGTTAATGACGTGTTTTCGTTGGGTTGAGAAATGGCTGTTGGCTGAAGGGATTCTGGCTGAGTCGGGTAGGGAACAGGCGTCGCTTCATCCGGTAAAGCCTTTGGCATAACCAGCGTCGAGTCTGTGGTTATGGTTTGGCTGATGGTAGAAGGTAACTTTGTCTCGCTAGCTGAGGGCGTAGATGCCGTATCCACTAGAGCTGTTTGAGGAAGCGGCTGTCTCTGGATGGCAGATTCTTGTGCAGCAGTTGGGGAAGTGATATCGGGATGAGCGAGCGCTTCTTTTTGTGGAGGTGCGATCGCGCTGGGTGCCGTTTCTTGTGTTTCTGGCAGTAACTGTGTCTGAATGGCAGATTCCTGTGGAGCCGTGGGAGAAGTGATATCGGGATGAGTACTCACCTCTTTTTGAGTAGGTGCGATCGCACCTGGTGCCATTTCATCTATTTGAGGAAGTAACTGTGTCTGAATGGACGATGCCTCTGGAGCCGTTGAAGAAGTGATATCGGGATGAGCGAGCGCTTCTTCTGGTGTAGGTGCGATCGCGCTGGGTGCCGTTTCTTGTGTTTCTGGCAGTAACTGTGTCTGAATGGCAGATTCCTGTGGAGCCGTGGGAGAAGTGATATCGGGAGGAGTACTCGCTTCTTCTGGTGTAGGTGCGATCGCACCTAGTGCGGTTTCCTGTGTTTCCGCAAGCGGCTGTCTCTGGATGGCAGATTCCTCTGGAGTAGTTGGGGAAATAATATCAGGATGAGCGATCGCTTCTTCTGGTGTAGGTGCGATCACACTTGGTGCCATTTCCTCTGTTTGAGGAAGCGGCTGTCTTTGAATTGACGATGCCTCTGGAGTCGTTGGGGAAGTGATCTCAGCAGCAGCGAGCGCCTCTTGCTGAGTAGGTGCGATCGCACTTGGTGCCATTTCCTCTGTTTGAGGAAGCGGCTGTCTTTGAATTGACGATGCCTCTGGAGTCGTTGGGGAAGTGATCTCAGCAGCAGCGAACGGTTCTCTTTCTAATCGGGGTTGTAGAATTTGTGAATGGCTGGGTGCAGTGTCTGTATCCAAGCCTGGGGCTTCTGTTGTCTGCTGCGGTTCTTCTAGGGTGGGGGAGGAACTCGGTGTGATTGTTTCCAACTCTGATGTGGCTACTGGGGTTGAGGAGTCAGCAACGGGTTCGCCTATGATTGAAGATTGGTGACGTTCTGGCTCTGTTAGTATGGGGGATTCAAGGGGTGCAGCAGCGCTTTGACTTAAAGCAGAAGACTCTGTTTCTGAAAACGCTTGAACAACAGTTGGCTCAGAGGGTGTAATCCCTGGCTCTTGAAGATTTTCTCCCGCTGTTGGGGATGATCCTGCTATTGATAGGGGTAAGTCTGATGTTTCTGCGATCGCTACTGCTTCACTGTCGCTGTTGGGCTGCACTAAGGGCTGTACGTTAACGTGATCGCTGGCTAACACGGGTGCAATTGCAGATAGGGATTCAGCAGTCGGCGGATTAAGCGCTGGAGGCGAGTCTGCCGTTGCCTGAGTCTGCACGAAGGATTGAGGGGGTTGGGATGCGTCTGGAAGGGCTTGACTTGGTAAGGGTAACGGTTCGACTAATGATGGTGGAGATGCCTCATCTTCTTGGCGTTGCACAGAAACACTAGGGACATCTTGTGTATTTTGTTCGGTGTCCTGAGCTGGTTCAATTCCATGAACTGGCGACAACTCAGCTTGAGAACTAACACTCGGTTCAATACTCGACAAATGATCTGCGGGGAGTGACGGCAACGGAGCAACGGGTGAAGTCTGAGGGGGTAGCACGTTGCTCAAGTCGGCTGAACGCATCACACTAGGGTTAGCGTTAGCGATCGCTGACGGTTCCTCAGTCACTTCCGGTATCTGAACGCTAGATTCCGACTCAGAAACCGATGATTCTCTAATGGGTTCAACGGCTTTAGGGGCTTCGGGAATCGCGATTTCCCTCTGAAGCAAAGGTTCTGTTGCTAATTTAGGTTGTACAACCGTTGGGTTGAGCGCTGTTGTGTCTGATGCTCCCAGTTGCTCATGTGGTGCAGCGAGTTGTAGCTCCTGGGTTGTAACTTCTGCCTGATCTTGTCCCAGCAAACGACGCTCGGCTTCGCTCAGGTTATCCGATGCGGCTGAGATTGGGTTATTTTCATGCCCGTTTGCTGTAGAAGTTTCCCCAGGGTAGCGTTGGATATTCACTGGAGTGCTATCCATCCCTACTGTTGGGGTAGCCGCTGCTGTCACAGCAGCTTCTGGAGAATTCAGAGATAACTGAGATTCAGCCAAAGGCGAGGAATTTTGGAAAAAATTCTCCGACAGATTGTAATCGGATAATGCTTGAGCAGACGCTCCTAAGGGGTTACCCCCTCCTAAAGGTTGTGCTCCCAAGGGGGACAGAAATTTCGGGGACAGGAAGTTTTGCCCTAATGGATGGGGTGTAACTAAAGGGTTTTGGAGACCAAGGGGCGGTTGCCAGGATGTTGTTTCTCCCTCAGAATCACTTGAACTGAATCGGTTGTTTTGGGAGGATTCTGACATAGGTTAATGACTGGGGAAATATCCCAATCCATCACGTTTAACGTTGGTACTGGCCTTACCGCTGTTTGAATTATTAACAACCTTCAAGCCCTCATAGGCTAGGGTGAGTTCCTCAATAGCGGCTGTGTTGGAATTAGCTTGTAGCGACGGTGCTTTCCATCCCACAGGCACAGCACCGATCAGTGTCCAACACTGCATGGTTTCTCCAGACTGGTTAAACACCAAAATATTTACATTACGACGTTCTTTTTGACTATTGGAGTCTAATATCTGATTGACCCAATTCCAGAAGACCAAATTATTAGTAATGCCGCGCTTGAGTGTCACATCACTAAATTTGGCTTGCTTGAGAAAAATCCGCTGCTGATCGTTGATACCTCCTTCAAAGTAAGTTTCTTTATCTACCTGGACACCTAAACCCGCGCACTCCGTAAAAGATGCCGTGATTTCACTCTCAATCTCTACATAAAACCGATTGGCTGTCACGTAGTTAAGTTCGTGAGTCACTTTACCATTGAGGTTTTGACTATTTGTCATCACAAACGCCCTCCATAGTTTCTACTCCGTTCTTGCTGACGGCGTAGGTCTTCTAGCATCAGCTGATAAACTCGGTCACTCAGTAACCTCATCAGTAAAGGGTCTTGCAAAACCTTTCCAGCTACTTTGGAGACTTTCGTTAGGTCTTCTGCTTTACCCTTGCTTTGCACAAGAGCGGGGGCTGCGTAACCGGCTGGAACAGAGATATCACCAATCGGCTTCAAGGAAGGTTCTGTTCCCAGACTGGTCATGGCCTGAGCGTGCGTCTGTCCAGAAAAATCGCTGACCATTATCAATAATAAAAACTCACTCTCACTTTAAAAATACAGCAGAATCCCGAACAGTAGCCAAAGGTCGAATTCGGCTCTTGTAGCGGGATGTTGGAGAGCCAAAGTACCTGGCGATTGAAAAGATGTTGTTGGTGAATTCGGAAAATCTAACCCCCCAACCCCCTTCCGTACTAAAGAAGGGGGAGCCGGGTAGGGGTCACACGAGCCAACCCTGGGTTGCTACCGATGGTCACTTGAGTGCGACTGGATACAAAGGTATGAGTCCAGTTCTACTGAGCATTTGCTGCCCCTCTTGGGTTCGTAGCATTTCAGCAAACTTAGCACCAACCGGAGGGCGGCTATTATCTCTCGAATAGACGACGGCTAGGGGATACCCTAAAGGATAACTGTTGTCCCGAAAAACTTGCAGGTTAGGAAAATAACTTCCTTTATGTTCGCACAAATCGGTTGTAGGATTGATCGGTCGCTGATTGTCTTGGACTAAAGGATGAACTGAGTCTTTTTCTCCCTCTTTTAGGGCTAGCGGATAAACCGAACATTGACCAAAAACTTGGCTGAGTTTACCAAATGCGATCGCACCCATTCCAGTCCCCTCAGACTCAAAGTCTTGAATCACCTGCCGTAACATTTTAAATGTGGGAAATCTGTAAATTTCTGGAACCCAGGAATTGGTAAATGTGTCAGGTGGGTCACCTTTTTTTTGTAACTTTCTAAAGCTTTGGATGCTTTGGCTATCTTTAAGAACTCGTTGTTCAAAGATTCGTACAGCCTCAGTTTCATCGGGAATGTAGAGTCTGACGGCTAGGTTAGGGCCACCGAGTTCTCTCCAGTTGGTAATTTGACCCGTGTAGAGTTGACGTAATTGCTCAAAAGTGATTTGCCCGTTTAAAGCTTGAGGCAGACTTTTGTCTCGTTGGGAGTAGCTAAAGGCAACAAACACCACTAAACCATCGTAGGCAACGGTTTGCGATTCCAGTTCAATGGGTAATGGTGTAATCAGACTGGTCAGAGCAAAGTCCGTTTTTTCAGAGCGCACTTTTTCCAGCGCTGTTTGACTTGAATCTTCAGGTTGGTAATTTAACTGTAATTTAGGCTGACGTTTTTCGAGTTCTTCTTCTAATGTTTTGCCATCTGCTACTAAATTTTTCTGCTGAACTGTATAATTCCACGTTCCCTGCTGTTCCGCTGTATAAGTAAATTTCCCAGAAGGAATCGCAGACACTTTATTAATGCAGCAAAGCAAAACTTCATCTCCAGCACTTGTAGCCACTTGAGGTTTAGGCCAGAGCCACCAAATCAGCAACCCAATCAACCCGAAACCAAAAATACCGAGGATAATCCAAAGAATGCGAGGAGTTTTTACAATTTCCTCTTCCTCTGAAACGGCTTGCACTACAGGGTAAACGATGGGTGGTTCCGGCGGTAGTTTTAACAAGGCTTGACGAGCAATTTGTGCGCTCTCAAACGGAATACCAAACCCCATCAAACGCTGAAGGAACACCTTAAAGGTAAAGTTAATGGGAGGCCATTTTTGATCATCTTTTGGGTCAACGAGTTGACTGTCAATCGGGTTAACTTTTGCACCTACCAATAGGTAGAAACCGATGTATCCTAAAGCCATTAAATCTTGTTCCGCTGAAGGATGAGAAATGGGCGATGGGTGATGGGAATTTTGACGATTGATGGTTGACGTTTGATGTTCTCTCGTCCCCTGCCCCCAATCTCCTTTGGGGTCAAATAGGCTTTCCCACAAAGCTAAATCGCACACATAGATGAAGAAATCTGTATTCAGTATTTCGGAACTAAAAGCAGCCAAATTGTTGAAGCCGTTAGGCGCAACACTATTCTGATTCTTGGCGATTAGGAGGCTATCCAGACTCAGATTGCCATGAGCTATCCCCAACTGTACCTGACCGGAGGGAAAACGGAATTTTTGCGTGTGGAGAAATTCTAGAGTTTGCAAAACTTGGTTGAGGACTTGGCGCACAGCGATCGCACTCATCGCACCGTGCAGGGCAAGGTATTCTCTTAAAGTGGGGTAGAGGTCGAAATTGCCCTTAGTTAGAAGGTAGCAGCGTTCTTCATTGTGGTCTGCGATCGCTTCCCACGGGTGACACAAGCGGAAATCTTGAACTCGACCATCGGCTAAATTCACTCCAGCCTTGAGTCTAAAATCATCCTTACGGGTTTTAGCTTCTTCCGGATTGAAACAATAATTGGGGAGGAGATACTCCTTAATCAAAACCTGATGGCTGTTAGAGAGTTGGGTTCCTTGATATAAGCGCCCCATGCCCCGACGCCCGATTAAGCGTTCCACGCGATATCTGCCGCGACTGCCCCGGATTTCCGCTTTTTCCGGTAAGGTAGCTGGGAAACCGCATTCTCGACAAGACTTGGTTTCCGGGCTTTGCTGCACAATTTGCTGGAGATACTCACAGGTTAAGGGGTCACCCCAACGGCAACGATATTGGCTGTAGAGCGGTTCAACAATCTGAGGGGTAATGGTTGACTCAGCGACCTTTACCTGCGTGGCAACCGTTGCTTCTTCCTCTTCGTCCTCTAGAGTGGGCTTGAAGTCTGTAACGAATGGAAATAGCCAGCGTATTTGGGTTGGAACCAAGCTTTCCAGTCGGCTTCTTACGGTACTGGCGACGTAATCTCGCCGACCCTCTGCCTCACTGCTTGCCCTCCGACCTAATTCTTTAAATACACCTTTGGTCAGGTTCTTTTTCTTCTTTTTTTTTGCCATCGTTAAAACTTGTCAGGCTCACGAGAGAGGGTATTCACATGTAGCAAGCCTTGGAGAATTTAGCTTTTTAATAGTTCTTGTTTGTTGCTGATGAATGCCTTAAAGCACAGGGAAGATTAGGGATATTTGACAACACTAAAATTTCCTTACTCCTTTATTCTTCCTCAAAAAGTCTGAATAAGTGACTTGTTATTTTATTTTCAGTAATCTGGAATCCAATTAAAGTCCATAGACTAATGGTAAGTCTTGTTCCAGGATAGTAATATCTGTTTTTATATCACCCTTTTCACTAACTGTAATGGAATGCTGCTCTAAAGTCTGCTCGCGTATGACATAAGCTATCACTTTATAGCTGCCATTCGTCTGCCTTCCTGAAGGAGGAACAATCACCGAGCGATATTTCTGTAAAAATGATGCCTTAGCTTTTGCTTCCTCATCCGCCAAATCAGTCCGGAATTCTACCTCTTCGACGGAACGAACGAGGTAGAATAGCTGGGACATAGATCTCGTGACTTCTAGGTAAGTGGTTGCATAGTTAGCGGCTAACTGTGGTGAATTAATGACAACAGCATCAGACCGAGTTAAGTTGACATAATTCTCAGGATTGTTGGTCAGCAGGTAGGCAGGCTTTCCGGGAGTCATACCCACGTAGAACAAAATAGGTTTATGAGGGTTAAAGTGTTCTACTTTGTAAATTTTATAATGCTTCAAGAAAGGCGTAGGATAAACCTCAATCTCGGTCATTGAATCAGCAACTAGACCTGCATATTCTTCGTCCACATCAACGAGTGCTTCGCTAAGTTGCTTACGAATATTTGCTTGCATATTATTGCTCCTCACCTCAGCAATGAGCTGAGGTATGTAATTTGTCTGAATGTTTACGTGCATATTGTGACTAGCCGCAGCAACTATTTGGAATATTTTATCGCAATGGCTTCAACTTACTTTTTTTTCTTTTTGTTGACTTTGTCCCAATATTTTCCATAGTATTTTGAGTACGCTTCTTTGGTGTTAGAAGTTACAACCTCTCCATCCATAAATCCTTTAATTACTCTTTCTTTGCCGGCTATTCTTGCTGCTATCAGCAATTTAGCTTCATCAATCATCGTCCCGATGAGACCTCTTTTAGGTAGCTTGGCTTTTGCAGCATCAATAGAAGCTTTATAGGCTTTTCGATACTCTTTTTCAAGAGGGAAAGAAGCTTTAGATACATCGATCTTAGTACCCTCCAATTCAATTTTTGCCTCAATACTTTTAACTGTTCCTTCTGCTTCCTCTTCTACCATTTTCTTGACATAGTCTTCCCTCGAAAGGGAGGTTACATCAGCTGATAGGCCTTCATGGTGGTATCTAGCATGATTCATCTCATGCACAAAAGTCAGCGCGGAATTAGCAGCCGTTTCGTGAGAATCAATAACCATAGAGTTGGACGAGCTATCAAAGTACGAGCCACCTCCTGGCTTAAACTTGACCGCCACCTTATGGTCTTCCATAAGTTTCAAGGCTTCTTTGCCCGTGGCACTAGCGTCAAGAATTGTCTTCATTTCTTCCAGCTTCTTCTTTTCTTGTTCCTCCTTCTTCTTTTTAGCGTCTTCCTTCTTTTTTACTGCGCCACTCCCTGGCGCTGCCTGGATTGCGCATGTTTGCTGTACCACATGGGTCAGTTCATGGGCTGTCAAATCAGAAATGGCTGGAGACTTTCCCTCACCAAAGTAAATATCACTGCCATGAGTAAAAGCTTGGGCACCCACAGCCTGATTCATCTGAACAGCTTGGCTATCTGTATGTACCCGCACCTGACTAAAATCGGCACCAAAACGAGGCTCCATAAAGGAACGCACATCATCGGGCAAAGGACTACCACTTCCCTTACTAGCACCTAGCTGACTCTCTAGATTGTTGCTAGCGTGGGAGTTGCCATCTGGCGATCGCTTCGCCTGCAATTGCTCCTCTTCCGGGGCTTCCTGGCGTTGCACCAAAGGCTTCGCTTGTAATTCCTCGTCTTCGGGGGCTTCCTGGCGTTGTACCAAAGGCTTCGCTTGTAATTCCTCGTCTTCGGGGGCTTCTTCGCGTTGCACCAAAGGCTTCGCCTGCAATTCCTCTTCTTCTGGAGCTGTTTCTTGGCGTTGCACTAGAGGCGTAATCATACTCGCCAGAGGCTTCATCTGCACCTCTTCCTCCTCTGGGGCCGTTGCCTGTCGTTGGAGTGACTGCTGGCTAGCTGGGGCATTCATGCTCATGACCTGAGCTGCTACTGAGTCAGCTTCCTGTTCATATTTGTCCCCTGGCGCACCGATCGCAAGCTTAGGCTGAATGACGGCTGGTGTACTATCCTGTACCTTTACCCGACTAAAGTTGTGACCAAAACGGGCTGCTCTCTCTGATTGGGCTTGGAGGTTTGGAGTCTCTTGGTTTTCGAGGTCGGCTGGGGTTGGGTCAGTCTCATTGCTCAAAGGGCGATGTCGGAACAAGTCGGCTTCTGCTGCTGATGAAGAGGACTGTGTTCGGGTTCTTTTCTGGATTCGATGTCCTGTATACATTTGAGCAGTCCTCCCTATCAGAGTTGTGCCAGCTTTGAGCTAATTGCTTTTGTTTTGGAACTTGGTATAATAGTAAGCCCTTTTCAATCCTGTTGCCTTAGTTCTAAAGTCTAAGATTTGCGATCGCTACAGGCAATCTCAAATATCTTTCATCTAGAAACTTGGATTAGTAATAGTAGGGGTTTGCTGGCTTGGGAATTTTTTTGAGGGAACTTGCCTCAATAACCAGTTGGCGTTTTCCATCCAGAGTTTCGGTAATCATTCGACCTTCAACTTCTTGCCAACTGTCCAGTGGATAGGCATCACGGTTACCCTTGAGCTTCACGGGTAAGCCAACTGGGTAAGCGTCTGCCGCACAGCAGGTAATCACAAAGCGGGAAATTAAGAGATATTGTGACGGCTGATTGGGGGGATAGACAACGAAGCCTTGGACTTTGGCTCGCTGGTCAGTGTAGGCGTCGGGTTCAGGATAAACTGCAAGGGTTCGTACCCAGTCAATCAGTGATCGCTCCTCTGGTCTACTGTTAGCGCGAAAAGACTGGGGCTGCGTCCGTGTCATCGTGACAGATTCCGTAACACCCCGCTGGATGGCGGTCTGACTCGCAAAGACCTGCGGCGTCACCACTAATCCCAGAATAGCAGCGGCTAGTAGCAGAGTAGTACTCCATCCAGGGGGAAACAAGCTGAGGTGTTGACCCACTGGCATGATGGGTGTTCTTCCTGCCGCCTGTTGACGCACCTGAGTGATGAGCTGGGATATTCTCATAGCTGCAAGTATTAATAGGGCAATCCCTGTCGCAACAACCAGCCCAAAGTAATT
>NZ_DATNPA010000147.1:0-9071 GCF_036703385.1 Allocoleopsis sp.
GCGACTTCAAACCCGACAACGTCATGCTGGAAGGCAACGATGTCAAGTTAATCGACATGGGCGGCGTCAGGCGTATTGATGACCCCCACGGCGACATCTACGGTACGGTAGGTTACAGTGCTCCAGAGGCAGGTGAAGGGCCAACCGCTGTATCCGATCTGTTCACCGTAGGTAGAACCTTAGCGGTTCTACTCACTAACATTCGAGGCTTTAGCAAAGAACATCAGTATACCCTCCCCAGCCCCCAGGAAGACCCTCTGTTTGCCGAGCAAGAATCACTTTACCGCTTTCTGCTCAAAGCAACGGCGGAGAATGCAGACGATCGCTTCCAATCAGCAGATGAAATGGCTGATCAGCTACTCGGTGTACTCCGAGAAGTGGTTGCCACCGAGACGAATACCCCCCGTCCTGCCACTAGCAACGTGTTCAGCGGCGACATGCTGGCACTCACCAGCAGCAGCGGCTTCGAGCCAATCCGCGCCGACTATCACCAACTACCCATTCCGATTCTGGACTCAACAGACCCAGGCTTCAATGCCATATTGAATGCAGGTACTATTCCTGATCCAATTAAGCGGAGTGTCAGCTTAGAGCAAATCGTCAATCGGTTTCCCACTTCGATGGAAGCACTGTTACGGTTTGCGAACAGCCTGATTGATACCGGTGATTACGGTGAGGCAAACCTAACGTTAGCGCAAGCCGAGGAAAAAGACCCTTGGGATTGGAGGGTCTTGTGGTACAAGGGGCGGAGTTTTATGGCACAGGGTAATGCAAAGGATGCTCAGGCGGCATTTGACCAAGTTTACTTTGACCTACCGGGTGAACTCGCTCCCAAGTTAGCATTGGGACTAGCAGCGGAACAGGTGCGTAACTACCAACTCGCCATCAAGATGTATGACTTGGTATCTCGCACCGATCCGAGTTATACCTCCGCCGCTTTTGGTTTAGCTCGCTGCTTATGTGTTACTGGCAACCGAAACGGTGCAGTGGCAGCCTTGGAACGGGTGCCCCAAGCGTCCAGCTTGTTTACGCGATCGCGCGTGGAAATTGCCCGCACCTTAATTAATACTGAGCGTTCCGCACCGGGGACGAAAGAACTCAAGGACGCTTCGATCGCGATCGAGGCACTTACTCTGGAGGGTATGGATCGATATCGATTAACGAGACAAGTTCTACAGACAGCCCTGGATCTTGTTACTTCAAAGACTCTTACACCCGTTTCTTCCATCGCCATTCTGGGACAGCCACTAGAAGAGGTACATCTCAGAAAGGGTTTAGAAAAAGCTTTACGTAACATGGCACATTTAGCCAGTGGCGACGAGAAAATTCGGTTGGTTGATGAGGCTAACCAAGTACGACCGAGAACCCTATTCTAAGTGGAATGTCACTGACATAACGATTCGATACCGCCCCCCAACCCCCAATTCTGGGGGAGCAAGAGTTCAAAGTCCCCCAAAATTGGGGGATTTAGGGGGCAAATTCCACAGGAGAGCGCTTAAGCCAGCGACATTTATTCTAAGTGGGCAATACGAGAACCGACGAATGGCAATGACTTAAGAACTTTCCTACCTCACCCATGAACCCTTGTGCAGGGGGTCTGGGGGAGGCACTCCGTCCCCCAGTGGGGGGTTTGGGGGGAAACCCCCCAATCTGGGTTTTTCCAAGAAACGATCACTTTTCCCTTAAGTTAAGTCAGTGACATTTCATTTAGGGCGGCTAAATATGAGGAAGATAATATGCAATGTTCAAAATGTGGAGCTACAGTACTGGCAGGCGATCACTTCTGTGAAGAATGCGGTACAGCACTGGTGGTAGAAGCTGCCATCCCCCAATCGACAGGAGGATGTGAAAAATGCGGTGCTGGGCCAGAGGAAATCGATGCTGAGGGGTATTGTTCCCACTGCGGATTCCGCAATCAAGCGCGGGAAAATGACCGGATTCAGGTAACTTGTTCGTCGAAGTTGGCGGGTGTTAGCGATCGCGGACTGAGACACTACAACAACGAAGACTATGTGGCTTGTGCAACCGTTGATGGGAAAAATGCCTACGTTCTCGTCGTCTGTGATGGAGTTTCCAGTTCCCAGCAACCTGAACTGGCTGCCAAAGCCGCCGCCGAAGCCGCTTGTACAGCACTAACCGCCGCTATTGAAAAGGGTGATGTTAAGCAAGAAGAGGCAATGAATTCAGCGTTTACCTCTGCTCTGTCAGCCGTGTGCGCTATTCCCTACAGCGAGGGGACGAATGCAGACTTTCCCTCAACAACCATTGTTGCAGCCGTCGTTCAAGACAATCATGCAACCATCGGCTGGCTTGGTGATAGTCGTGCCTACTGGATTTCTGGGCAAGGTTCCCGACAACTCACCAAGGATGATTCTTGGCTTTACGACATGGTTTCATCGGGTAAGATGACCGAGGCTCAAGCGAGGCAGTCAGATAAGGCTCATGCGATCACAAGATGGTTGGGGGTGGATGCGATCGCAGATTCGGAACCTTCCATTGTGAACTTCAATATCCCTGGTTCCGGGTACTTGCTCCTGTGTACGGATGGACTGTGGAACTACGCCCCGGAACCCGCACAAATTGCTGAACTTGTCAAGCCAAAGTCAGGTGCAGATGCGCTCACAGTTTCTCGAAGTTTGGTAGAGTTTGCGCGACGCTCTGGGGGACACGACAATATCACTGTTGCTGTACTAATGAACTATCAACCATGAACATTTTTTCCCAGCTTAAACGGATAGCTTGATAAATTATAGACTTCAAGTAAGAAGTCTAATGTCTCTCTTCTCTCTCTTCTGCTCAAGAAGGTGTCACGAAAGCCGATTATTCTGTTTGCTTGTGAGGCGTTAGCCCAGCTAACGAAGCTACTGCGATGAATGACTTGGAAGCCGACTATAGTCAAGACAAGCAAAATGACTCCAGAACTAGCCAAGAGTTGATCGAACTTGCACTAGTTGCAGAAGATGAAGATGCTTTGTGGAATATTGTGAGTGTTTTGCAGTTTCGTGGCGACTATGAGGTATTTGAGATTGCATCCAGGTTATGTGACAGCCATAATCCCAACGAAAGGAAGTTAGGAGTAGATATATTAGGACAGCTAGGAATACCAAACAGGTCTTTTCCTGATGAGTCTTTGAGAATTCTTTTCAGATTGATTGAAAAGGATGAGAACACTGATGTCTTGAGTGCTGTTGGAATTGCTTTAGGGCATATCAAGGATGCAAGAGCAATTAAACCATTAACTATATTGAAAGATCATCCCAGTGCTGATGTGAGGTTTGGGGTTGTTTTAGGTCTATTAGGTCAAGAAGATAGCTTGGCAATTAACACACTGATTGAGTTGTCTTCAGCTCCAGATGAAGAGGTAAGAAATTGGGCAGTTTTTGGATTGGGTTCGCAGATTAAAAAAAATACGAAAGCCATTCGAGATGCGTTATTAAAACGGCTGAATGAAGAGAAAAATAAAACTGATGTTGAAATGGAAATCCGGGGAGAAGCCTTGCTAGGTTTAGCAATCAGAAAAGACGAGAGAGTCGTTAAGATATTAATAGAGGAATTATCGTCTCAATCGGTAGGTATTTTAGCCGTTGAAGCAGCTCGAGAAATAGGAGACTCAAGACTGTGTTCAGTGCTGATGCATTTAAAAGACTGGTGGGATGTGAACAGCCATTTGTTGGAAGAGGCTATTCATAGCTGCTGCACAAGTTAAACATGTATTAGCTTAGTACCAAGTACATCGGAAAAAGTTCAAAAACCAAACTCTAGTAATTTATTTACGCTAAAGAATTCCTATGTCTACTCAATTCAAAGCCGAAGTCTTCCAAAACCAATTTTTACCGCAAGGCGTTAAAGAAGTTCATGCCATCATGACCGTTACAGCAGACGGGAGTGAAGGGGTAGCAGCGAATCCCACTGGGGGAAGACTCTTCGGCGTTATTTGCGATGTTTCTGGCTCGATGGGAGGCGGCAAGATTCATGCGGCTAAAGATGCGATGGTCAAAGTCGTAAATTTGTTGCCTGAGGATTCTTTTTTCTTCGTTGTTACCGGTTCTACTAGAGCTAAACTGGTTTACCCATTGTCGAATGCCACGCCTCAGAATAAGGAACGTGCGATCGCATCGATAAAGTTGATCGAACCGGGCGGCGGAACTGTGATTTCGACTTGGCTGTCCGAAGCTCTCGAACAGTTCAAAAAAATGCCTAATGCTGTGCGTCAGGCGCTGCTACTCACGGATGGACAGAACGACTCTTCAGATGAGCAGCGATTGAGCTCAGTTCTCCAATTGTGTGAGGGTGTCTTTCAGTGCGACTGTCGAGGTGTGGGTACGGATTGGAGAGTGAAACAACTCCAACAGATTTCTGACAACCTGCTAGGCACCACCGACATCATCCCTGATGCTTCAATGATTGAAGCGGATTTCCGAGCTATTCTAGCGAAAGCCATGACCAAGAGCGTGAGCGACGTGGCGCTGCGCTTGTGGACACCACAGGGAGCGAAGGTGCTGTTTTGCAAGCAAGTTAGCCCTGAAATTGTTGACCTCACCCACCGCGCTAAATCCGTCAAACCCCAGATTTCGGACTATCCAACGGGTGCTTGGGGCAAGAGCGAATCCCGTGACTACCACTTTTGCATTGAAGTCAAACCCGGTGAGGTTGGTGATGAAATGTTAGCCGGTCGGGCAAGCCTAATCCATACGATAGACGGTGTGGAAACCAAAGTAGCTGAGGCGCGGATTCTAGCAATTTGGACGGACGACGAAGCCAAATCAACCAAAATTGATAAACGAGTCGCTCACTACACCGGACAAGCCGATCTTGCCCAGTCTATTCAAGAGGGACTAGAAGCACGCGATCGCGGCAATATTGAAGTAGCTACTGCCAAGCTAGGAAAAGCCGTCAAACTCGCTCACGATTCCGGAAACGAAGCAACCGCCAAGCTGCTCAGGAAAGTGGTTGACATTCAGGACGCCGCAACAGGTACAGTGCGGCTCAAGCGAGAAGTCGCCAAAGAAGATGCAATGGCATTAGAAACGCGATCAACTAAGACTACTCGTATTCCCAAATCCTGATGAGTCACTAGAATTTGTCTGCAACTTTCATATACGCAGGAGTCAGGAGTCAGGAGTCAGGAGTAGAAAAGGCTTTATCTCTAGCTTTCTCTCCTCAGTTATGTACCTCATCAACTTGAAAACTGCTGTAGGTAAAAAACTCTCCTTTTCTTTTCCCTCTCTGCGTTCTCTGTGCCTCTGAGGTTTATTAACCATCTACGTTGCCAACACACTCTAGCAACTTGGGTGCGATCGCGATATGTATTAAATCTGTAGGGTGCGTTAACGAAGTGTAACGCGCCGCCATTAAGGAATCAAAACCACTTCCAGTGTAGTTAGCTTTTATAGTACTCCCTCACCTTCGAGGGAAACGCCAAACCAGCTATGTCCACCTACAAATGTCCAAAAGGACACGAATCAACCGAGCCAGATTATTGTTCGGAATGTGGTGCAAAAATCAACGGAATTCCCAAACTCGCCTCTTCCCCAAATCTCCTGAATTCAACCTTGCCGCAAACCGACCAATCTGTCATAACCTGCCCTGATTGCACGGCTCCCCACGAACCCGACAGCGGTGACTTCTGTGAAATTTGCGGTTACAACTTCGTCACTGGGGCACATGGCGAAGTGCCGCCAGTTCCCCTCACGCCTACCCCTGCGGCAGAAGCCACCCCAGCAGGAGAGGGAGAGTCTTCTTTCACTCCGGAAGTTCATCCCGCTACCCTAGCACCGCCTCAAATCTCGACAAAAGCGGCAGTCACCCCATCCCTGAAACTCGAACTCGTCATCACCATCGATCCGTCCTTGCGAACTCCAGACAGCCCCCCAGCACCGCCTCATCAAGCGCCGATCGCTTTCCGGTTAGAGAAGGAAACGAACCTGATCGGGCGTAGTAGTACCCTTCAGGGAATCCAACCCGAAATTGCCCTAGATCTGGATGATGCCGTCTCCCGCCGCCATGCCCTGCTACTTCGACAACCAGACGGTACATTTATTCTGCGCGATATTGGTTCTTCTAATGGCACGAAACTAAACGGTATTGAATTGCAGCCGATGGTTGACACACCCATCAAAGATAGTGATGAAATCACCCTCGGACATTGGACTCGGATTGTGGTTAAAGCGATTCAACCTTTAGGAGAGAGTGAAGGCTAAGTAAAGTCAAAAGTCAAAACTCCAATTCCCAATCCTTATCTTTTAATATGACTAATACAATTTCCCTCTCAAGTAAGGCTATTACAAAGCTAACTACCCCACAACTGCTCAAAGGCGGTTTATATCTCACTTGGGGAGCTAGTTTCCTTGTACTGATTGCCACAATTTCTGGAGTCCAGAGTGCTAGGCACGCCATTAAAACCGTTGGTAAGGACTCAGCACCGAGTATCATCTCTGCTCAACGCATCAAAGATAGTTTGGCAGACATGGATGCTAACGCCGCTAACGAATTTCTGGTGCCGTCTGGACAGAATCCGGAAGCTGTCAAGAGTTACGAAGAGCGACGCCAGAAAGTAAACCGAATGATGCTGGATGCTGCCAAGAACATCACTTACGACGAAGAAGACAAGATTATCCTGACATTGCAAGTGAAGTTAGGTGAGTATTTAACGAAAATCCAGCAGGTACGGGACTTCCACGCACGTAACGATAAGAATGGAGTTTTGGTTCATTACCGAGAGGCTGCCGACCTCATAGATAATACACTCCTGCCAGCTGCCGATAAGCTGAATGAGGTGAACTGGAAAGCCCTCGATCGCACCTACGGTGACGAGCAATTTGCGTCTGCGCGATCGCTGTTCTTGGTTGTCATCTCTAGTTTCCTTCTAATCAGCATACTGGTAGCTATTCAGCTATTCCTCAGCAACCGGATGCGCCGCACACTCAATCCCATGCTGCTGGCTGCCACTGCGATCGCCATTCTCTTTCTCGGCTACACTACACGAGCGTTCCTCTCGGCATCTAACAATCTGAAAGTTGCCAAAGAAGATGGTTTGCAGTCGATTCAGGATTTACGCAAAGCTCGCTCCATCGCCTACAGTGCGAATGGTGACGAGAGTCGCTACTTGCTCGACACCGCATTAGCTGCCAAACATGAGCAGGCTTACTCCAAGAAGGTATCCCAACTCGCTACCTTCGCTCAGGGACAGGATTTTCAGACAGTCGCCACATCCTTTGCCCAGTCTCAAGTTAAGGAAGTGAACGGCTTTACCGGTTATCTGGCTGACGAACTGAAGAATATTACCTTTGATGGTGAACGAGAAGCGGCAGTGGATACTCTCTCCAACTTTGGTCAATACTATGCCATCGACCAACAGATTCGTCAACTCCAGCGTAGCGGCAAGTACGCCGAGGCGATCGCACTTTGCGTAGGCAACAAGCCAGGACAGTCAAACTGGGCTTTCGCTCAGTTTCTACAAGCCAATCAAAATACCATCGATATCAATCAGAAAGCCTTCGACGAGGCAGTTGACCAAGGTTTCAAGGATGTGGATGGTTTTGAAGTTGTAACTCTAGTTGTCGCGGTTGCGATCGCACTTCTAACGCTTTTTGGACTGCTGCCCCGTATTAAGGAATACTCCGCCTAGAAAAACTATTTCCTAGCTGCATTTTGCCCCCCTAGCCCCCCAAATTTGGGGGGAACCGGAACTTCAAAGTCCCCCAGAATTGGGGGATTTAGGGGGCATTCCAGGATTTATGCAAGAGGTCTATTAAACCAGAGTCGGTACGCGAATACTCAGATGGGGGTATAACGGGAAGCGATCGCACAATTGGGCAACCCGACGCCGACACTCAGCCGCCACCGCCTCATCCTCTGGATTGAGTAAGCGATCGGCAATAATGTCAGCAATCTCTGTAAATTCCGCTTGACCCAACCCCCGCGTAGTCATCGCCGGAGAACCCAGGCGTAAGCCACTGGTCACAAATGGTGACTCTGGATCGAATGGTACCGTGTTCTTGTTGGTGGTAATGTTGACACCGCTCATCAGTTGGTCAGCACGCTTACCCGTCATACCGATTGAACGCAAATCGACCAACATTAAATGGTTATCCGTCCCATCCGAAACAATCTTGAAACCCCGCTTTTGCAACTGAGTTGCCAACGCCTTAGCATTTTCAATCACCTGAGCAGAATACACCTTAAACTCCGGCTTCAGCGCTTCCCCAAACGCCACCGCCTTACCCGCAATCACATGCTCTAAGGGGCCGCCTTGAGTACCAGGGAAAACGGCTTTATCGAACTTCTTGCCCAATTCAACATCATTGGTGAGAATTAAGCCACCTCTTGGCCCCCGCAGCGTCTTGTGGGTAGTTGTGGTCACAACATGACAATGAGGAAGGGGATTGGGGTGATGTCCAGTAGCCACTAAACCGGCAATATGGGCAATATCTGCCATTAGGTAAGCACCTACTTCATCGGCAATGCTTCTGAATTTTTCAAAGTCAATGATGCGAGGATAGGCAGAGTAGCCGCAAACGATGAGTTTTGGACGCTCTTGAAGCGCCACTTCCCGAATGCGATCATAGTCCAGTTGCTCGGTTTCAGAGCTGACACCATAGTGACGAACCTTGAACCACTTACCCGAAACATTAACAGGTGAACCGTGAGTCAGGTGTCCCCCATGAGACAAATCCATACCCATAAACGTATCACCAGGCTCTAGCAGGGTGAGGAAGACTGCAAAGTTAGCCTGAGCACCGGAGTGAGGCTGTACATTGGCATGAGCCGCGCCAAATAACTCTTTAGCACGGTCAATGGCTAGTTGCTCAACTTTATCAATGAACTCACAGCCGCCATAGTAACGCTTTCCTGGCAACCCCTCAGCATACTTATTCGTCAGGACTGAGCCTTGAGCTGCCAGGACAGCGGCTGAGGTGAAGTTTTCGCTAGCAATCAACTCCAAATGATCGCGCTGGCGCTGGAGTTCTTGCCCTAGACACTCCGCTACGGCAGGATCGGTTTGAATGAGAAAATCTAAGTTACTTTGAGTCACTTGCGTTAGTCCCGAAAGATGCGCTTGAGTCAACGAT
>NZ_DATNPA010000148.1:0-3026 GCF_036703385.1 Allocoleopsis sp.
TTACAAGGGGAAGTCGAAAATCTGTTGGAGCAGCTCAAAGAAATAAACGAGGTAGAGTACGCGGAACTTGTTGCTGTTGAAAGTGCACCCCGAGGTTCCAAGGCTCTGGGTGGGTTTCTGCTAGGAGTACTGACAGCTGAGATTAATCCAGCAAATATCAAAGCGTTAATGGGATTTTTGAGCGATCGCCTTTTGGGAAAGACCGTTGAAATGGAAGTCGAAGCCAACGGCAAAAAACTCAAGGTGAAAGCCACTAATCAGGCTGAGTTGATGGCAGCAATTCAAGCCGCGCAGGATTTTGTCGCTAAGTAGGAAGTGCCAAATGGCTAAAGTAGCCCTACTAGTTGGGGTCAGTGAATACGAACAAGGGCTGAATCCTTTGCCCAGTGCTGCTAGAGATGTTGAAGCAATGAAGCAAGTGTTGCAGCATCCAGACATTGGCGGATTTGCGGAAGCAGATGTGACTGTATTGATCAATCGATCGCGACAAGAGATTGAAGAGGCAATTTACTACTTGTTTGCCAATCGCCAAAAAGATGACTTGTTGTTGTTTTACTTTTCGGGACACGGTGTAAAAGACGAACTAGGTAATCTCTACCTAGCAACTCCAACAACTCGTAAAGACCCAGGAAGAAATAAACTTGTCAAACCAACAGCAGTGGCTGCAAGGGTTCTCCATGAAAGCATGAACGAAAGCTATTCCAAACGACAGATAGTGATTCTTGACTGTTGCTTCAGTGGTGCTTTTGCAAAAGGAATGACCGCCAAAGATGATGGACTTGTGGATATTCAAGCCCAGCTAGGTGGCAAGGGACGAGCAATCCTTACTTCCTCCACTGCCACTCAGTATTCTTTTGAGCAGGAAAACTCTAACCTCTCGATTTACACTCATTACCTAGTCGAAGGAATGACAACGGGAGCAGGTGATTTAGATGATGATGGTCAAATTTCAGTTGATGAGTTACATGAATATACCGGTAGTAGGGTGCAAGAAGCTGCTCCCAGTATGACGCCAGAGTTATATCCGGTTGAAGAAGGGTATAAGATTTTTCTGGCGAGAGCGCCCGTTGGCGACCCAAAACTGAAATACCGCAAGGGAGTTGGGGTGATTGCCAGAGAAGATGAAGGGGACATTGATTTTATCAACCGTTCCTACCTGGATGAGTTAAAAAATACTCTGGGTTTGCAAGCTGAAGAGGCAAAGGTGGTTGAGGCGGAAGTTCTAGAGCCTTACCGCCAGCGAAAGGAAAAATTGCAGCGCTATGAACAAGTCTTAGCTGAAGCAATGCAGCGCCAGTATCCGCTTAGTGCAAAGGAGCGTGATAGACTGAAGCGTCTACAGCAAATTCTCAGTCTCAGGAATGAAGATGTAGAACCCATTGAAATGCAACTTATTTCACACCAATCAGGAGTAAAGTCACAGGCTGCCGCACCCCCAAGAGAGCCAACGTCACTATCACTTCCAGTGTTTAATTTTGATGTGGTGACTGTAAATGCAGAAGGTCGAGAAATTGACCGTCGTCAGGGTCAAGCCCAGTGTTTCATTGAAGACCTAGGTAATGAAATTACACTGGAGATGGTTGCGATTCTTGGTGGCACCTTTTGTATGGGTTCACCAGAAGCTGAAGCAGATAGGCTTGAGAGTGAAGAGCCACAGCACTTAGTAATTGTGAAACCCTTCTTTATGGGCAAGTATCCAATTACCCAAGCACAGTGGCAAGCCGTAGTGGCTTTACCTCCGGTCAAACGTTCCCTTGTTCTAAATCCATCCAAATTCAAAGGGGCTAATCATCCTGTAGAGACGGTCTCTTTTGAGGATGCTATTGAGTTTTGTGCTAGGTTGTCCAATTATACAGAACGAGAATATCGGCTACCGAGCGAAGCGGAGTGGGAATATGCCTGTCGTGCTGGAACAACTACCCCTTTTCATTTTGGTGAGACTATTACTTCTGATTTAGCAAACTATGATGGTAGCTATACCTATAGTTCTGATTTTCAGGGTAAGTATCGCGAGAAAACAACCCCAGTAGATAATTTTCAGGCTGCAAATGCTTTCGGGTTATATGACATGCATGGGAATGTCTGGGAGTGGTGTGCTGACTCCTGGCACAGCGATTATGAGGGCGCACCGACTGATGGTAGTGTATGGCAGGATAATAACGGTAATCAAAAGCGGCTACTACGGGGAGGGTCTTGGTACTTTAAGCCAAGTATGTGCCGTTCTGCGTGTCGCATGAACTATATCCCAGCGCTTGAGAGCTATGGCAACGGTTTCCGAGTGGTGTGTACCTCAGCTTAGTATCTGTTTGGATTTGTCAATTTCTTGTATATCTCAAGGTGAGAGGTAATTATGCTCTAGGGGCTGTCTGCTGGCGAAACTTCCTCCTGCGAGGCTTCTTGCTTGATGCCGTAATCCCGCATAATCCCGACAGCAAATAGCTTCCTACTAGCTCCATCCCAAGTAGCTACTTTTCCCGCGCTCACTGGCATCAAGCTTCGTGCATGGCTTCTCGTAAAGATAGCGAACTTCCCTCACTCCAGAACCTTTGACGAAATCGCCGCGAGTGCATCAAGGGCTAGAGCACTCTCTTTTGTTTGGGCATGACGGGAGTAAATTTTCTGTTGCATTTGCGGACTATGAGCCATCAAGTGAGCTAAAGACTTCATCACTTCCACACTCGCCCCAGAATTAATCATGTGAGCGATCGCCATAACCCGAATCAATTGGGGGTTACAGGCTTTTCCCCCAGTTTTGATTAAGTCTCACCCGTTTGAAAAACCTCTGGTTTTTGGGGAGCGTAGGAATTTGACTGCAAATGCGATCGCTCGATCACCTCAGCATCCAGAATCATATCCCAATCTGCACAACTTGATAAAATTAGCTGACGCGTGGGAAGGAATTATGAACCAAGCTCCTATGGATGAATCGGCTGCTAAGATTCTGCTTGCTCTATGGCTGGCTCTGAAGGATACAGAAGTCGCTCTGAGCCCGGCTGAAGGTTCCGCCTTGCAAGAGATAGGAAACC
>NZ_DATNPA010000149.1:0-30654 GCF_036703385.1 Allocoleopsis sp.
GATATTGATGCGATCGCAGATACTCTACAAACGGATAAAAAGGTTAAAGATGGTAAGGTGCGGTTTGTCCTGCCGACTCAGATTGGTGCAGTAGAGGTGACTGACCAAGTACCAGCCGATGTAATTCGCCAAGTGCTGCGGCAAATGCAGTCCTGAGAATATTAGGGGGTTCCTCATCCAACGAGAGTAGGTGATGGAGCGATTACCTCCGGTACCATGCCAAGCACAATCGCATCCACACCCAACCCAACAAGCTACCGAAAAAGTAAGCCGGAAAATCTGACCAAGTAAATGCATTACCAAGTACGAGGCGACCCGGTAGGGTGCGTCGCATGGCTTCTAAAAAAGGGGGATGCCACAGTTGCAGAAACTCCAAAACACAGGTAGCCAAACATACTCCTACTGCCGTCCAGAGGGGTGAAGCGTTTGGGAAAATCAGAGCAACTAGCAAAATCCAAAAGATTTCATAGGCGATGCTCCCAAACAAGTCATTGAACCATTCGGGTGCGGTTCCATAAAACCGCACAACATAGCCTAAAGGAAGAATTATCAAAATGCTGATGAGCAAAGCAAGTCGATACTGTAAAACGCGATGACGCTGAACTGTTGGGCGAGCCATAAGAATAGATAAGCTGGAAGTGTCAAGAATCTATTCCCAAGTTGCCACTACGTCAGGATAATGTATCGTCTTGCTCCTCAAAAATTAGCATTGTCTCTTAGGCGTCTTCAATCAAATGGGCTGTCCACTCGGAAATTTCTGTCGCGGTCATATTCCCTCTTGGAGAAAGGCGTGCATCCTGATATCCCCATTGCTCCAGATCAATGCGATATTGCAAGGGTGATAGCAGCGTACCCTGACAGAGTTTTTCTTTCTCAGGAGTGCTGATTAGCTCCTCCTGTAGGCGCTGGAACAAATCATTCATGACCCATTTGGGAATCCGCGATCGCTCTCCAGGATAGATGAAGCCAAACAAAATGAGATGACTGAACAACACTCGCCACTGAGAACCAAAGCGCTGAAGTAAACGAGACCAATCCAAGCGATGGCTACAGGCGAGTATAAGGTGTGCTATGTCTGCACCATCAAAGCGATCGCGTGCCATGATAAATGCCTTAGACCAAATGATCTCCTCCGCCGCACATATCCGCACTGGCATCCCCAGAACCTCTTCCTCGATGGCATACTCCAACCAGATATCGTCAACCTCACCATTACCATTAGCACCGTTGAAGATAATATCAATAAAGTCCTCGCCGCAAAAGGCTTTCGCTAGCCAGTGAGGAGCGGTGATTTCAGTGCAGTAGCCATGCTTAGAGAGAACCTCTAAAATCGGCTGACAATCACTAGGGCGAACAAAAATATCTAAGTCTTTTGTGTAGCGTGCAATTCCCGTGTAACGCTCGAACGCATAGGTACCACCGAGGAGAAAGGGTATTTGAGATTTGAGCAAAATATCAAGTGATCGACGATAAAATGCACGAGTTTTAGGTTCAAGTAAGTCTTCGCAGAGAATAGGAGATTGCATAATCGTTGTTTTAAGAGGCTTTTCTTTACGTTTGGATACCTTTACCTCATCAAAACAGTTAGGTAACGGCAATCCTAGTTCTTATTACCTAATGGTGATGCACAACACACATCCTATCCTCAATCTAGAGACCGAAACTCGATGAAACTCAGCTGTAAAAAATACTTCCAATGAGGCATGAAAGGCATCCCTACCGCTAAGCCATGATCAAGCTGAACACCTGTCTGACTGCGATCGCTCTTGACGGGTGGCAGCTAACAGGACTTGAGGTGAGGAACTGATGACAAGCACCAAGGATGTGGTACGTCTGGCGGCAGTGGGAGATATTCATTGCAGCAAAACCTCTCAGGGCACTTTACAACCCCTGTTCTCAAAAATCACGGAGAGTGCTGACGTACTCCTATTATGTGGCGATCTGACGGACTATGGACTGCCTGAGGAAGCCCAAATTCTAGTCAAGGAATTAGCCGCTTTGAGAATTCCGACTATTGCCGTGTTTGGCAACCACGATTACGAATCTGGTCATCAAGATGCGATCTCCCAAATCTTATGTGAGGCAGGTGTGACTGTACTCAATGGAGATGCCTGTGAGGTTCAAGGGATTGGGTTTGCCGGTGTGAAAGGCTTTGCTGGAGGCTTTGGCTCCAAGGCTTTAGGTGCTTGGGGAGAGGATATTATCAAAAAATTCGTGCATGAGGCCGTGGATGAAGCCTTGAAACTTGAAGCGGCTTTGGCAAGGTTAGAAACACCCCAGCGTATCGCCGTACTTCACTATTCCCCCATTCAGGCGACTGTTGAGGGGGAACCCCCTGAGATTTTTCCCTTTTTGGGTTCCAGTCGGCTTGAGGAACCCTTAACTCGCTATTCGGTAACGGCAGCCTTTCATGGTCATGCTCACCACGGTCATCTGGAGGGACGCACAAGTAGCAACATCCCGGTTTACAACGTATCTATGCCGCTTCTCAAGAAAGCTTTTCCTGATCGACCCTTTCGTCTGTTGGAAATTCCTCTAGCATCCTAGTTCTCAGACAGGAGGGGACATTGTTGACATTTTTGAAGTTTGTATGGCGATTTCTCATTTGAGCGTGTGGCAAGAACAGTAAGGACTTAGCCGCAGCAACATCGTCTATACAACCCAAAAGTTTTATAGACACCGTGTCTCTACGAGATTGGCGTAGAGCCAATTGGGGCTTTTATAACGGATCTAAGCTACTCAATCAATTCCTGATGGCTATCTCTAGACTTAAACTAGATGCTAGCCTAAAGGAGGATTTTTGGTCTAAGAATATAGAAGGCTTTGTTAAAGGATTTAAAGCTTTAAATATCTAAATAAGATTTCATACAGAAGTATTTCTATATACAAAAAATCACAGCAAAAGAAGAGATTATAGAGTTGGATACAGGGTTTAGAAGTTAGTGATAAATCCCTAGAGAGATGCCCTATCATCTCTCTTTTGCTATAACAGTAGATAAGTTTGAATTACTCTCCTTAGGTTTTAAATCTAAGGATAGCGTTAAGGGATTTTTGCTAACTCAACATAATTGATTCTAAGGAGATTTTAGATGTCTGGAGAAATGTGCTGGCTACCTTCGTTTGGTACTGATGGAGACAAAATATTGCATTTACGAACCAATTCTACCCAACCCTGGCAACCTTATACCGCCTGTCCCCGGTTTGCAGTTCCCGACTATGCAATCCCTAGAGGAACTAAGGGCTGGGCAACGTATCAAAAATTGATGAAACAACAGTGGACTTTGATACCCAGCGATCGCGCATTACGAGAGCTTTCCTGGTTCAATCAGGATTTAGAAGAGCGTAGAGCGAGTTAAGCTGTCAAAATTGAGCAAACAGAACATTTCATCAGCCCAGGCATAGTGGTGTATCTACCCCATAATATGATGTCCGGTTGATTACCCTTAATAAAAGCATGTTTGTAGTGAGCGCTTGAGCGTCCACTCCGAGAAGACTTGCCTTCCTCGCTATAAACTAATGCATCGTGTGGTTTTCTTAGCGGACATGGTATAACCGAAAGTTCACCGTTTCAGGTTTCGCTTCTCGTATCACTTTTAGCTAAAATCCCAGTCACGACATCGTTTCTCTAGCGAACCTGATGGATGTACTGCACAATTTAAACCATCTTTACCATAGTAATATCGGCATACATGGCAAGGTTTTGTTTGCTCTAACTTCTCAAGTATGGCATCCCATTTGCTCTGCACATGAGCCTGATACTGATGCGTCAAGGAGTGATTGGGGTCAATATCCAAGGCTTGCTGGAAAGCGGCAACAGCATAATTGTAAAGCCGAAGAATTTGCACGACGTATTTCGTCCAAGCATCAGCACGGCATTCGTATAGTTCAATCATCTTGAGGATGGAAATCCCGTATGCTAACCAGTCCTCAACAGAGACGCTTTTAGAGTAATTTTTAGCGTCGATTAAGACTCGTTTTATTGTATCTAGTAATTCTCTCGGATGCCAAGGTTTGGCAACGTAAGCCTCAGCATGTTTGATACTCCAGTAGAGGGCAAAGTGTTGTCCCTTGCCGGTTAGAAATATCACAGGTATATTCTGTGTTTCAGGGTTGGCTTTGAGCAAACGGCAAACACCATAGCCATCCATCCGAGGCATGATAATATCAAGTAATACTAGATCGGGACTACTCGCATAAATTTGCTCTAGCGCTTCGACCCCATCACGGGCTTGAATTACATTCAGTCCACTCCAGCTTAACTGGTTCGAGATACATTCCCGTTGGCTGCGAGAGTCTTCAACCACTAAAACTGTACTCATTAATTTCTACCTTTTTACTGGGGCAATGTTTACACTCAGGACTGATGTTCACTCCGATGACTGGTATTGTCAGATCCAACTTACCCACTCTGGGTGAGTTTCTTATCACTGGTAAAAAATCCTAAAAGCCTATTAGCTCACATGAGTTCAAAGGCTCAATCTTAAGACTGTGTTAATTTATTTAAGGTTTTTGTCATCTACCCTAAGAATGATTATTATCAAAACTATTACTGCCATAACACCTCTAAAACAGGTTCTCAAGGACAATAGTCCGTAAAAACGGATAAAAATCATTTTCCCTGACTCTTAGCTTCTGACTTTCAAGTGAGATGCGAGTCGGGAGTCTGTGCATTAAGAAAACCACGGCGATCGGGAAAAGTTAAAGTTTGATGAGTGAAGATACCTACAAATTAGTAAAGGATGACTTTGAGACTCGTGAAATAGACAATATCATCGTTGTCGGCAAGTCACTGCCAGTCCGAGTATTTGAACTCTTAGGGTTTAAAGGGAAAGTAGAAGAGCCGATTCTTGACGTTAGGAATTATTTTCAAAAGGGATTGATGGTTTATAGAAGACAAGATTGGCACGAAGCTCAAAGATGTTTTGATACTTGTTTAGAGATTAACCCCTCAGATAAACCTTCACAAGTTTTTGGAGAGCGAATTAAAGTGTTACGGGAAAATCCACCCTCCGATAAGTGGGATGGTGTGTGGCAAATGACGAAGAAATAAAAAGAAGCGATTTCACGAGGAGGCTATCAAGGGAGGTCTCCCTGAAGTTGACCTTTCAGCCGAGACTAAATCAATTTAAATTTTCCTTAAAAAAATCTATATGTATATCCAGAGGTACACGTTATTAATGTTGCATTTCACTAATAAATGTAATTGTTAGCCTTCAATAGTGACACCTTAGAATTAAAAAACTATAAAATTCAAGAAAGAAGCGGGTGCAGAAGTGTTTTGATTTTGTATTTTTCTTAAGTTTTATATAGCCATACTTAATATGATGGGCACAGGCACACAGGAGTGTAAACTCCATTACTGCACCTTGGCAGCCGTATTACCTGTAGGAATATTCCACACCGATGTCGAAGGGCATTATTTATCGGTCAATGAGTACTGGTGTGAGATAGCTGGAGTTACGGCAGCAGAAGCTAGGGGAAACGGTTGGGTACAAGTCTTGTATCGTGACGACCAAGAACGTGTCTTTGCTCAATGGTATCGAGCGGTACAAGAGAACTTGCCGTTTCGTTCAGAGTATCGGGTTCAACGTCTTGATGGAAAGATAACCTGGGTTTTGGGTCAAGCTGTCGCCGAGAAAGACAAGAACGGAGCTGTAACAGGTTACATCGGCACACTTACGGATATCAGCGAATACAAACAGGCCGCGAAAGAATTAAGCCAATACCGCCACCATGTTCAAGAATTGGTGGAAGAGCATACCAGTGAACTCCACCGGGTTAATCAACAACTTCAACAGGAAATTGCTGAGCGCAAACGTATGGAGGAGGCTCTACGTCAACAATTTCTCAAGGAGCGATTGATGGCGGCGACGCTGGGAAAAATTCGCCAGTCTTTGAACTTGGAGGAAATCCTCAACACTACAGTCTGCCAGGTGCGCCAATTTCTCCAAACAGACCGCGTTTTAATCTATCGCCTTTGGCCTGATGGAACGGGGAGTGCCGTAACAGAGGCCGTAGTTCCTGGATGGCCTGCTGTTTTGGGGCGTACCTTTCCTGAAGAAGTCTTTCCTCAAGAGTCTCGTGAACTGTACTGCCAAGGACGAATTCTTGCCATTTCCGATGTAAAACAGGGTGAGGTCTTACCGTGTCTCGTTGAATTTGTACAACAATTTGGGGTGAAAGCCAAATTAGTAGTGCCCATTCTTCAGGACGAAACACTCTGGGGGTTGCTCATTGCTCATCATTGTAGTAATCCACGTCAATGGCAGTCTCTAGAAATTGATTTACTCACATCTCTGGCAACTCAGTTGGCGATCGCTCTCAAACAAGCTGAACTCTACCAGCAAAGTCGCACAGCGACCGAGAAAGCCTTAGCACAAGCCCAACAACTTAAGCAAGCCTTGGCTGAACTGAAGAAAGCACAAACCCATCTGGTACACAATGAAAAAATGTCCAGCTTGGGACAACTCGTTGCTGGGGTAGCTCACGAAATTAACAACCCTGTTACCTTTATTTATGCCAATCTAGTTCATGCCGAGAACTATACCCAGGATATCCTGGGCTTACTCCAGTTGTATCAGCGGCAATACCCCAATCCTACGTCAGAAATTCAGTCAGAAATTTCAGCGATAGACCTAGATTTCCTGATTGAAGATTTACCGAAACTACTCTCTTCGATGAAGATTGGGGCAGAACGAATTTGTGAAATTATAGCCTCACTGCGTAACTTCTCTCGCCTTGCCGAAGCCGACGTAAAAGCGGTCGATATCCATGAAGGTCTTGATAGTACACTAACCATTCTGCAAAACCGCTTGAAGGCTCAAGGGAGATATCCTGAGATTCAGGTCGTTAAAGAGTACGGCAATCTACCAAAAGTAGAGTGCTACGCAGGACAGCTGAATCAGGTATTTATGAATTTGCTCAGTAATGCGATAGATGCGATCGCCTCTCGCTTCTTCACGAACGATGCCATAGACGAGTTAAATGTTGAAAGGTTGAAGGTTGAAAGTTCAGAACAGTCTTCTAACTCTCAACCTTCTAACCTGCCACCTGCAACCCTCTCAACCCTGCCACCTGCAACCCCTCTGATTCGGATTCGCACCGAGGTACTCAACAACCAACAAGTCGCCATCCGGATTGCAGACAACGGTTCAGGGATGACAGAGCATGTCAAAGCTCGATTATTCGACCCCTTCTTTACCACCAAACCTGTCGGTGCCGGTACGGGTCTGGGATTGTCCATTAGTTATCAAATTGTGGTCAAAAAACATGGCGGTCAGTTATGCTGCTTTAGCGAATTGGGGCAAGGTACAGAATTTATGATTCAGATTCCTCTATCGCCGTGTAAACTCGAAGTTCAAGACTAGCTTATGACTGTTCGCAGTTGAGTGGGGAGCTAGAAAATAGGGTGCAATAAATCCCCCATTAGAATTATAGAAGAAAACCCTTGTTTTTTATTTTTTACTTCTGGGGTTAGATGGATTTAATCCTAAAAACTGAGATAGTATTTAGGAAAATTATTTAATAAGAGAAATGAAAAGGAACAATCTACTGATGAGAGTTGTACTCTTCAGCTTATTACTGATGCTAGTAATTGCTCCTTTCGCAGGCGTTGCACCTTTGATGCTGGTTCTATTGGGATTTGGACTTTATTGGATAATCGCATCTTTGGTACAAGCTTTTTTTACGGCTGAGGTCGAAGGAGAGGATAAAACGGCTGGATGAGAGCTATCCAGAGGCAAGTAATAATGTCAGAGCTGTTTGTCCAACCTCAAAATTCGAGGAGTCCTTTTCTCGAAGATTAACCAGTCAATGGGAGTAGTCCTATTTCTTTCAAGGGATAGAGACAAGAGTCCTACAAGATTTGAGACCTTAAGGAGAAATTGCAATAAAACTTTAACAACTTCTTGCTCCTAATCATGTTTGGAATCAACGAAATTAAAACAGCAGCTTTGCTAGGGTTGCTGAGTGGCCTACTCGTTTTAGGTGGCTATTATCTAGTGGGAAATGAGCAGGGTCTCTACATGGGTCTAGCCCTGGCAGCAATCACAAGCTTTGGTTCTTGGTATTACTCGGATCGCGCAGCATTAGCAACGTATAATGCACAGCCTATAGCTCGTCATGAGTCACCAGAACTCTATGATAGAGTTGCCGCGTTAAGCGATCGCGCAGGCATTCCTATGCCTAAACTATTCATCGTACCCACAAAATCGCCTAATGCTTTTGCCACAGGTCGAGACCCAGAACATGCAGCCATAGCCGTTACACAAGGCATTATTGAGCTACTTTCCCCTGAGGAACTTGATGGGGTCTTGGCACACGAACTGACCCACATCCGCAACCACGATACACTGACTCAAGCCGTTGCAGGAACTATTGCTGGAGCCATCACCTTCCTGGGACGGATGCTCACCTTTGGTGCGCTTTATGGCTCAGTGACTCGCGATAACCGTCGAGGCGGTAACCCTATGGGTGTCTTGTTCTTGATTGTTTTAGCTCCAATCGCCGCTGGCTTGCTTCAGTTTGCTATTTCTCGTACACGCGAATATGCGGCTGACTTGGGTTCGGCGGCAATCACAGGCAATCCAAGGGCGTTGGCTAGCGCACTGGAAAAGCTTGAGGCAATAGGTCACCAAATTCCAATGAACGGAAATCCAGCGATGTCACCTCTACTCATCGTTAATCCCCTCTCCACAAAAGGGTTGTTAGCTCTGTTCCGAACTCATCCCCCTACTGAGGAGCGCATCCGTCGGCTTCTAGAATTGGCAAAGCAAAAGCAAGCTGCCCCAGTTGCGGCGTAATCCATACAGAGCTGAAAAATTCTCCCATGTTGTTCATCCCCGGTAGAAATACCGGGTTTGGTTTTTACTTGTAGCATTTCTATCAAAATTAGAGTGAAGTCTCGTACAATTGATTTCACCTATTCGGTTGACACAGGAGCGGATTTAATGCCAGCAGCAGTTGGAACGATTGAAACGTTAGGTTTTCCTGCTGTGCTAGCAGCGGCAGACGCAATGGTCAAAGCTGGTGCAGTCACGCTTGTCTATTATGGGATGGCGGAAAAGGGTAACTTCATAGTGAGTATCCGGGGAAAGATTTCTGAGGTAAATATTGCTGTTGCGGCAGGAATCGAAGCCGCCGAGAAAGTCTACGGGGGTCAAGTGATGGAGTACTACATCATTCCGAATCCTGATGAAAATGTTGTAACCGTTATGCCAATCGACTACACACAAAAAGTCGAACAGTTCCGGACGTTCTAACAGCTGTTATATAAGTTGGGATGACAGGCTAGGCGATGCATAGAAAGCGCTTCCATTCAAAGGCCTGAGCTTAGTTTGAAGCTCTTCCACAGAGGCCGATGAGTGAATGAGAGTTGGCGAAGAGTTAGGCGCTGGCTTAGGAATTCTAGACAGGGCTTCGTAAAGGGTCAGCATCAGATAGGGATCGATGAGCTTCAATCCATTGGTATAAAGAGCGAGATGAGTGGTGATTACAAATAAGGGCTGACAGCGGTAGAAGACAATTGGAGGATTCTTACTGTTTGGGTTGAAAGGGCTGTACTCGCCCGTCTCACCACCGTACTCACACTCTCGATTGTGGATACTGGTCAACGAGTATGGACTGCCGTACTCGCCGTCAGGGTTAATAATGGAGTTGCTCTTGTGAATGTCCGAACAGAGGCGACCTAAGAATTGTCCGGAGGGAGACCAGAGTTGTCCGTGACCATCAATGGCCTGGAAAAGCTCGACGTAAGGTCGAAAAAGGGTGGGAATCTTCATCAAAATGTCTGTGCCACTTACCTGGTTTATCATTCCATTATCGGAGATTGATGTTTGCGATCGCGTTTGCATAAACTCTGGCAATGTATAAGTTGTGTTTCATAAGGTATAACGGCTGCTGTTGCATAACCTCATGCAGACGGAGAGATACATGTCTGTGGAGAACGACACAAGGTATCATTCGCCATGCTCGAATCAAAAAGCTGGTTGTACAAACAAATGACTGTTGAGGAGTTGGAGCGCATTTTTGCCGCACAGAACCAACAAGGGTTGTTGACAGAGTGGGAACAGTTTAAATTAACGATTTCTCCAGGCGATGAATTATGGACTTACTCTGGCGGGATGGGAAACGTCGGTGTTGCTTTGTTACGCCAGGGAGAAGTGATAGGGGACTTTGAAATGATGGCTAGATAAGCAATTCTACAGCGTTATAACCAGTAACTGCCCAACTTCTGCGATCGCATTTTACTGAAAAGCTTGTTATTCGGGCTTTTCGGGCTATGGGAAAATGGCGATCGCTAAAAAGCGTAGATTAAATACTGGGGTTGGAAACTGACCGCGATTGCATCTTTTGCACTAGTGAAAGCTAATCGCGCTTTGTTTAGTATTTGCCTATACTTGCTGCTATAGGAAGACTCAAGCTTTTCAGGTTACCAAAATCTCAAGAAATCCGATTCTTGGCGCTGGTACAAGAGTCACCATGAGCTGCACACACAGCCAACCATGAAAGTTATTCCTCGCCTATTTATTTTAAGTTAGGTGGAATATAGAACTTTCGTAGAGAGAAAAGTGACCAGCATATAGGTAAGCGTATCAGCAAAACACCGATTACCAAAACAGATGCGATCGCAACCATCACTTTATTTACCCATGTGCCTTCAAAATCGCCCAGGTAATGGGAACCAATCAGCACCGTATGAATAGCAGCTAGCACTAAAGCTGGGACAGCTAGCAGATGAATCTGCCGCCAATGCTTGCCCAACGTAATCTGAAGCCGATCAAAACTTGTAAGCGCCGCTGGCGTCATCAACACAAGGGCGACAATACCGGCCCAAATCCCAATCTGATGTAGGGGCAGCATAAATGAGATGGCATCAAAATTCCACTGCAAGGTATGCTCCAGCATATGCCCAGTGTGAGCCACCGCCAGCACATACGCTCCCACTCCAATAGCACGACGATATTTTAACGGTTGTGCCCAGAAGCGACTTATCGGACGGGCAATCAGTGCAAACATGAGCAGGATGAGCGAGGCATGACCCGTGTAATCCACCATTGCATCAGTCCGCAGCAGCGTTAAGATGCCGATCGTTAGAGTTACCCAGCCTCCCAAACGATAAAGCTGACTGCGTTTGTCGGTACTCAGTTTAGAAGCGGATACCCCCACACCAATCATCATGGGCATCGTCCCCAAACCAAAAGCCAGCATTGTTGCTGCCCCTATCCACAAATTTCCCGTCTCTGCTGCCTTGAGTTGAGCGGCATACAAAAAGCCGCAGGGCATCAACCCCCAGACACCGCCCAAAAGAATCGGTGTCCACCAGTGAGGCTTAGTAGAGAGTTCAGCCATTGCGGAACTCAGCCTTTGATGCCATTTACCCTGCATGAGTGGGTGCAGGAATGGTAGATGTGGTAGAAAGTTGGGTTTAATTTGCAACAAGCCAAACCAAATCAGCATGATGCCAGTGAGAATGGCTATCCACTGACGTAACTCGCTGCCAATTCCCGCTAATTGTCCACTAGTGAGCAACGCCGAACCCAGCCCCCCAATCGCAGCACCAACCAAGGCGTAGCTAACTATCCGCCCCAAGTTCAGCCAAATGTGAAACCCTAGGGGCAATCCTTTCTGGTGTTCCCGCTTCCGAGACAGGGAAAAAGCGACCGTGATGGGTCCACACATCCCGACACAGTGACCAAAACTCCCCAGGAACCCCAAGGTCATGATTAGAAAAAGGTCTACTAGCATATTCCTGGGTTTGTACCGAGAGGAAATTTAATAATTTGAACGCATCTCAATTAATTTATCGTTTTTTTGATGTGCTCAATTTCCTCTGGGATTTTAAGGAAGACGATCGCCCCTGTCAAAAGACAAGCTGTCAAACTTTCAGGGCTCATACTCCTGACGCGGAGAAATTCTCTGGATATCATCAACTGATTTTGACCACATCCCTTTAGATCTAACCAGTTTGTGGATTGTCCACTCCTGACAAGGGAAGTCAGCTTCCTCCTACTCTCCCCCTAAAAATTGCTCAAGTCCATTCACAGCAAGCGGTTGAGACCATCCGACACTCCCCATCAACCCCATGAGACGATAGCCTGACACCAACCATATTGGGGAGCCTGCACAAGCAGAACACAAAGCCGAATAGAAGCGCTTTACAGTCGAAATGTAGACGACCACGAAGGGAGTGAACCCAACACCACTCTTCACAAGTCGCCGCCGTAACTAGAATCAATGGGGTCTTTACCATGAACACCACCACCAACTCCTTGCATCAATCTTCTTCCTCCATCGACAACGCTCAGGACAATATCACCCTCATAAACACAATCGCGTTGAGTGAGCTACTCAAAGAAGAACTAACACTTCAGCTTGGCTCCTTACCCAGCAACGCTTTTTCAGTCATCAACCGCATCGTGGCAGAAGTCGCACGGATTTGTACCAAGAGTGACCGGATTCAACAGGGCGGTGAAATCCGCTCCTCACAGCTAAGCTTGGCACGTCATCGTCTCTCTAAATGTGTTGAGTACTATAATTTGGGTTCAAAGCAAGGTCGTGTGGAACTGCACAGCAACCTGAGCGTGATGATATATCGCCAAGTGGCACCCGCTCAAGCCCAGCTAAGCTTTGCTGCTCGCCGCCTGTTAATTGAAGACTTCCTGCAAGACTTTTATGCCGATGCCCTGAGAGCCTTTAGACGGGAAAATCAGGTCGCTGACAACTACACCCCTCGTACCAGAATAGAACTCGCTGAATACATGGCCTTCACCGAGCAATACGCCAAACGACGGGTGATGACAGGCTATGGTGCGATGCAATTACTCGTACTCAGAGCCAAAAGCTTTGCCAAACGCCAACCCACCGATACAGTGATGGACATTGAACAGGTGACAGAGTTTGCCAAGGGTGAAGAAGCACAGATGCAAAGTCGCTCACCCGTGATGCAGCAGGTGCGAGAGCGCCTAGTGGCTGAAACAAAAGACCCTCATGATGCAGTTCTGCGCGATCGCGTTGTGGGTGAGTTGGTAAAATACCTGGAGAATCAGGGTCACAAAGATTGTGCCGATTACTTAATCTTAAAGCTCCAAGACTTTGCCGCACCCGAAATCGACAACATCATGGGTTTAACACCCCGCCAACGGGATTATCTGCAACAGCGCTTTAAGTACCATGTGGAAAAATTTGCACGCACGCAAGAGTGGCAACTGGTACACCAATGGTTAGGTGCAGACATTGACCAAAAGCTGGGACTCTCATCCAAGCAGTGGGAGGCGTTTGTCGGACAACTTGACCCCATGCAACAGCAATTGTTAGACCTCAAGCGGGCGAAAATGAGCGATTTTGAGATTGTCAAAGCCCTAAAAATCACACCCAAACAGGTGCAAAAGCGCTGGACTCAGTTGTTAGATATGGCAAGTCTGGTTCGCAACAATGCAGTAGAAAGTTCCAAGGATGGCATTAACCAGTCAATCGCTGCATAATGTTCCAAAAATGGGTTTAATCTATGGCTTTTAATCCTCGTCCTCTGAAGTTATCTGTAATTCAAAAGGGTTCTACGGGAGCTGCTGTAGCAGCTTGGCAAAGATTTTTACAGGTGGGTGGATTTCCGATTGGGGCGGTTGATGGTGATTTTGGCAATATCTGTGACGTTGCGACTCGTCGCTATCAGGAAAAAAATGAATTGCCTGCGGATGGAGTTGTCGGCCCTGGTACTTATACGAAGGCTCTAACACAGGGATTCATTTTTTATGTCCCCAATCTCACGACTGCTATGCTTCTAGAGTGTCTCAACTTTGGGGAAGCCCAAGTGAAAGACTTACAGCAGAGTTTGAATGCGATCGCTAAACTCTCTCCCTCATTAGCGACTGATGGCGACTTCGGACTGAATAGCACTAGAGGTTTAGCTGAAGCATATAAGAAGATAGATGTCAACTTTAGACCTGCTCTGGCGCAACAGCTCTCTGCCTCAACCAAACTAAAACTAGGTTCTGACTTCGATCCAGCCTTGGATACACTCACCGAATATACGCGACGGCAACGCCAACGTCTTAGTGGTGCCCACTGGGTCAAGTATTTTCTGGCCAGCACTTCCATCGACGATCTGGCTTCACCTTTTCGCCAAAGGGTTCAAGCCTTTGAGAAAGCTTTGCGGGCAGCCGGGGCAACAATTGAAATTGCCAATACACTTCGACCCCCAGAACGGGCTTACCTGATGCACTATGCCTCCAGAATTGCCAGAGGAGACATTGCCCCGCAGAATGTCCCATCTAGAGTTGGTGTAGATATTAGTTGGCTACATTACACCAATGCCGCAGCGATTCAGGCGGCTCAACAGATGGCAGAGGCCTATGATATTGCTTATCCCCCTGCGCTACAATCTCGTCACACTGAGGGACTTGCGATCGACTGGCTTGTCACTTGGCAAGGTACGCTCAATGTCAAGGATGCTAACGGGAAGATGGTAAGTGTTGGTACTCCCCGTTCTAGTTATGAGAATCAGGTTCTTTGGCGTGTAGGTGCGACCTATAGGGTAATTAAGCTTGATAGCGATCGCCCTCACTGGTCTATTGATGGGCATTGACTTAAGCAGAATGGCACTGACTTAAGCCCTGAACTAAAGTAATCCTTCGGAGAACGCTGACGCTCCTTGCGTCGCTACCGCTTCGCTAACGCGAACGGGCTAACAGCTAAAACTCGTTGAAACGGGTTAAAAAGCTTATCCAGTAAGCTTTAGCTTACTTCAGCTTTGAGCCTGAAATTGATTTCAAGGCTCTTAAGTCAGTGACACTTTAAGGTGCGGAAGGTGGGTTTTTGGATGGCGGATTCATAATCAAAAGGTGGCAGAGGTAGTCGAGGGTTTTCGGGGTTGTTTATAGTCTGGCAATGCAGAATAGGATTTCCAGCGATCAGTCCAGTGGTATTTGCGATCGCTTTTAAGGCACTTTAAATCTGCGCCATACCGCCATCAACAAACAGCTCAATGCCGTTCACAAAGCTGCTATCGTCACAAGCGAGAAAGACAACGGCTTTGGCAATCTCATCGGGCGTGCCTACTCTGCCTAGCGGGATGGTTCTGGCTTGGCTATCCACGAACTCCTGCACCTGCTCATCACTCAGTCCCAAGTGATTGTAACCAGGAGTAGGAACCACGCCAGGACTAATGGCGTTAACCCGGATATGGCGCTCTTTGAGGTCGAGTGTCCAATTCCGGGCAAACGAGCGCACGGCGGCTTTGGTAGCACTGTAAACACTGAAAGTTGCGGTGCCCACGGTAGAAGCAGTCGAGGCGTTCAGGATGATGGAAGCGCCGTCTGGCAACAGAGGCAGTGCCTTTTGCACGGTGAACAGCAGACCTTTGACGTTCGTGTTGAACGTTTTGTCAAAGTGTTCTTCGGTAATTGCTCCGAGTGGGGCGAGTTCCCCAGCGCCAGCATTGGCGAAGAGTACATCAAGGCGTCCTTGTTCTTGCTCGATCGTGGCGAACAGGCGATCGAGGTCTTCCATCTTGGAAACATCGCTTTGAACACCCGTGACATTTTTACCGATTGCGTTCACCGCAGCATCTAATTCAGCTTGACGACGACCTGTGATGAAGACATACGCTCCTTCAGCAACAAAATGCTTGGCAGTAGCAAGACCGATACCACTGTTACCACCCGTGACAAGAGCGACCTTTCCTTCTAGTTTGTTCATAGGATTAAACCTCATGGGAATTCTAAGTTTGTGTGAATCATTGAAGTGTCATCTGTTGTTTCAAACGTCTGCTGCAAAATGCTGCCTTACAACTTTGAGAACAGCAAATTTAACCCTTCAGTCATCGTTGGGTGAGTCAACACACCATTGCGCAAAACGGTATAGGGCATCTGAGCTTGCATTACCATTTGCACCGCCGAAATTATTTCACCTGCTGCATGACACAACAGTGAACACCCAAGAATTCGACCCGTCCCAGCATCTGCGATCGCCTTCAACGGTTCATTGGTTTGCCCCGAATGGCACTAAGAAAAGCCCAAAGGCTTATTGTATCTTCGTTCCCAGCCTCCAGGCTGGGAACCAGTTGGGGCAAGGGCTGTATCTTAACTTAGTGCCATTTCTTACATCTCCTTTGATTGATCTGCTTAATGACGTTGCTTGAGACCTGCAACGAGGTCGGTCACTTGACGTTGAGCCTCTGCGCTCAGTGAGTCAAAGTCGTCTAAGAAGAATTGACGTTCTAGCGTTAACTTCCGGGTATTGAGCAACCCTTCGATCTGCCAACCTTGGTCGCCTTTCGTTACGACGTATAGCGGCAGCGAATCCCGTGACGGTGAAGTTTCGGTTTGTCCGGGCAGTATTACCCTGATCACTACGAGCATGAGCGCGAGTTGCGAGTTCACGAAGCGGACAAAATCCACCTCACCCTCTAGGCGTGTTCCTTTGACAACTGTGTCGAACGCTTGCTGATGAAATGCAGCAATTTCCTTTCGACCCTTGAGATGCGTGCCCTCGAACGTGATGAAATCGGCAGTTTCGCTGAACGGGGCAGCGAAGCCTTCGCCACTCCCGCGATTCCAGGCATCAATCATCTGGCGAAGGAAATCACGAATTGCCGACTCGTCAGCAGTAGTGGTGGTTTGAGCTGCTTGTGAATTCATAGTTTTGAGTTTTCCTTTTAAGTGATAGACCAGTTTTCAAGCGGCATAGAGGCTGTTATAAACTCTGAAAATCATCGGCTCTGTGAGCCAGTTCCAACCATGCCTTGCACTGATTAGGCAGGGATGAGTTGCAGTCGTGACGCGAGAAATTGACCGATGTAGTTGGCGATCGCATCCCCTTCCTCTTCCAAAGCAAAATGTCCCGTATCGAGTAAATGGAACTCAACGTCTTTCAGGTCGCGCTGGTAGGGATAAGCACCTTCGGCAGGGAAAATGTAGTCGTTCTTACCCCAAACAATCAGGGTGGGTGGTTGATGTTGGCGGAAATACTCCTGCCATTGCGGATATAGTGGTGGATTGGTGCCATAGCTATAAAATAGCGCTAGTTGAATCTCCTCGTTTCCGGGGCGATCGAGGAAAAGTTGATCCATGTTCCAGGTATCAGGGCTAATCGCTTCAAGGTTGCGAACGCCGTTGGTATACTGCCACTTCGTTGCTTCCAATGTGACAAGATATTTGAGTTTCTCAGCATTCTCAGGCGAACGCTCTTGCCAGTATGCCTTGATCGGCTCCCAAAATTCGCGCAAACCTTCTTCGTAGGCATTCCCGTTTTGCACAATCAGGGCTTGCACTCGCTCTGGATATTTAGCCGCAATTCGATAACCAATCGGAGTACCGTAATCCATCACGTAAAGGGTGTATTTCTTCAGATCGATCGCGGCAACAAACTTCTCCACAATTTCAGCTAGGTGATCGAACGTGTAGTCAAACTCATCCACACTTGGCATTGAACTGTTACCGTAGCCCGGATAATCGGGTGCAACCAAATGGAAGCGATCGGCTAAGGCAGGAATTAAGTTGCGAAACATGTGAGATGAGGTCGGGAAGCCGTGCAACAGCAGAATTGTCGGATTATCGCGGGAACCAGCTTCTCGATAGAAAATATCTAAACCATTGATCGCGATCGTGCGATATGTAGTCATGAGATTACTCCTTGTTTATGAAATCCCTTTGAGATCTAATTCGCTGTCAGTCTTTTGAACCATCAAGTCTGATCGCAGTTTCCACTTGCTGGATTTTGAGCAGGTACAGCGCTTGCACTTGCTGATAGCTCCGCTATCGCCACCGAAGACATCCATGTTGTAGAAGTCTGAGAAACAGGTGTTTCGTTGTCCTCACTCTTCAACATTTATTTGATTGAGAACACTAAAGTTTGCTAAGTTAAGCTACAATTTAGAGACAAATTCAAAGTGCTTGTTGAAGATTTTACCCATTGAGCAGGCTAATCGCGTCAGTCATAAAAATTGACCGTCTAAATGATATCGGAATCGGCTAAATCTTCGTAGCGATTGGAGGAATGACATCCATTTCCTCTAACAATGGAATGGAATCATTAATGTCCCAGGCTTGTCCTTCGGCTTTGGTTAAGTTGCGCTTGAACAGCACTACCGTCACAGGTTTATTCAGAAGCACTAAAGCGTTAGCAATAGCTGCACCTACATAATTAGATTCAGACTAAGCAGAAAAGATTGAGTTAGTGCTTCTTTTGGGATTAATTTGAGGTGCGATACGCGTAGCGTCAAGCCTCCGGCTTATCGCTCAACTGCTGTTCTAATTCGGCAATCCGAGCTTGCAGAGGAGCCATCATCGCTGCAACTTCTGTTTCTGAATAGCGGATGGGAATATGCTGAGGACAATTCTCGCTGGTGGCTTCAACGTGAAAGAGGATAGCGCGTTCAATTGCAGCAGGATAATCTGGAAATCGTAGTCGTTCAATTAATGCCGAATCCCCTTCAACATATTCGGCTCTTCCCCAAATCTTGATGCGTTGGCGATGCCGATAATCCATCAAGAACAAAAACGCTTTGTCATTGCCAGATAGATTGCCCACCGTGATGTACTGCACGTTCCCAGAAAAGTCGGCAAAGCCGAGGGTTTTCTCATCGAGTACCTTTAGGAAACCAGAGGGACCGCCCCGAAACTGGATATAGGGATAGCCATTAGAACTGACGGTTCCCAAGTAAAACCCATCGAGTTGCGTGATGAATTCCTCAAGTTTGGGAGTAATCGAGTCATTGGCAGGCCCCTTTGCAATGTAGCGTTCATAGCTCTGCCGCGAACCCCGTTGTTCTTGTGCGGCTTGCACTTGGGGTGTAAAAGCAATTTCTCCAAATTTACGTGGCATAATACCCTCCTTATGCTACAACAGGCTCTGCAATGCCAATCATGCCGACAAAACCAGGAAGATGTTTGACGCGATCGATCCAAGCCAACACATTTGGGTAATTGTCTAGGGAAATTTTGCCATCGGGAGCGAGGGCGACGTAAGGGAAGACTGCCACGTCGGCGATTGTCGGACGCTCCAACTCCAGCCATTGGCGATCGGCTAAATGATCGTTCAATTGAGTCAGGATGAACGCTGCTTTCTGATTTGCCTGTTCCACGTTGATGCTGCTCGCTTTGAACAGGTAGTACAAACGTGCCGCTTCTGGACCTTGCCGAATTTCTCCCGCTGTGGTCGATAGCCATCGAATCACGCGACTCATCGGTTCTGCCTCCAAGGGCAACCAGGATTCACCACCATACTGCCTCCCCAGGTAAACCAGAATCGCTTGAGCATCGGCTAGAACCGTATTTTCATCAACCAACACTGGCACCTGCCCAAACGAATTGAGTGCTAAAAATTCAGGCTGTTTGTGCGCCCCTGCCAACAAATCGACTTTAACCCACTCGTAGTCTAAGCCCAGTAACGAGAGCATTAATTTTGCTTTGTAGCTATTGCCAGACAGTTCGTGACCATAGAGCTTAATCATCGGTTAGTCCTCCTGCATTAGATAAGACCGAATCAGATTTAAAACTGTACCGTTCGTTCGGTATAGTCCTTGCTGTACTGAACGTTCGGTATAATGTCAACAGAAAACTTTTTGCCTTGCAATAAATGCCTAAAGAAACCTACATTCCTTCTCTGATGCGCCTGTTTCGGCAGTATGGCTACGATGGCGCAACTCTATCCAAGATTTCTCAAGCCACTGGATTAGGGAAAGCTAGCCTTTACCATCACTTCCCTGGCGGCAAGGATGAGATGGTTGAAGCGATGCTGGATTATCTTGAGTCCTGGTTAGACCAAAATATTGTGCAAACGCTCAACAGCCCAGGTGAACCCTTATCTCGCTTGCAATATATGTGCGATCGCGTGAATGAAGTCTATGAAGGGGGGAAGCAACCTTGCTTATTTGCGATTTTGCTGTTGGGTTCCGCCCGCGACGTGTTTCATGACAGAGTGAAAGCCATTTATCAAGTCTGGATTGATGCGATCGCTACTGTGCTAATTGAGTGTGGTATGAGTGAAGAACTTGCTCAACAGCGTGCCCAAGACGCGGTGGCTGCTATTCAAGGCTCATTGATTGTATCTCAGGGATTGGACGATCCATCTGGGTTTGTGCGGCTGATGCAGCACTTACCAGAAGAACTCTGCAAAGGTACATTGCCTTAACTCTCAAGCTTTCGACTCAGATAAAGAATGCGTTCGTGCCGTCAATGTCACAGAGAAAAGTCTCGATGTTAGCTTGCAATGACTGAAGCTATTGGTTTTGAAACGCAACCTGCGGCTTTAATTAAATCGGCGGCTTTTTCGCCAATCATGATGGTGGGTGCGTTTGTATTTCCTGTCGTAATCGTTGGCATGATGGAGGCATCCACGACCCGCAATCCCTCAATTCCATGTACTCGTAGTTCGGGGTCTACAACTGCCATTGGGTCAGTACCCATTTTGCAAGTGCCGACTGGATGATACACCGTATCGCAAGCTTCTCGGACATAAGCAACGAGTGCTGCATCACTCTGCTTGTCGGCACCTGGAGCGATTTCCTTACCGCGAAACTCATCCAAAGCACTTGCACCGAACAAGTTACGGAGTAATTTAATCCCGATAACCAGCTTTTGCACATCAGCTTCACTTTGGAGAAAGTTCATTTGAATCATCGGTGCGTCTTTGGGGTCGGGGGAACGCAAACTGACACTGCCAATGTTTTCGGGATGAGTCAAACAAACGAAACTTGTGAATCCTATACCTGAGTGGGCATAACCAGGCGGTACCAATACAACCGGCCCGAAGAGAAACTGTAAATCTGGCGCAGCATCCAGATTCCCCTCGGTATGCAAAAACAAGCTAGCTTCAGCGATACTACTGGTGCTTGCTGTATGTAAATCCTGAGTTGCCTCGTGTGCTACAGACACCACAGGGTGGTCTTGAAGGTTTTGACCGACACCCGGCAAATCAGCCACTACCGGAATTCCCATCGCTTGCAGGTGTTCTGCATCTCCAATGCCGGAAAGCATCAGTAGCTTGGGCGAATCGAACGCGCCAGCACTTAAAATCACTTCGGAGTTGACCCTGACTTGGTGCAGTGTACCCTCGTGCAGATATTCCACCCCAACGGTGCGGGTGCCCTCAAACAACAATCGAGTTACTAACGCTCCTGTTATTACAGTCAAATTGGGACGCTGGAGAATGGGCACAAGAAAGGCAGCCGCAGCACTGTGCCGCTTACCATCTTTGATGGTTAACTGATAGAGTTCTGCCCCTTCCTGCTGCATCCCATTGGCATCAGGATTGTGGTCATATCCGAGTGCCACCGCTGCGTCTACAAAGCGTTGGGATACCATAGCTGGTGCAATGAGATCGCTCACGCTTAACTCTCCATCGATCCCGTGAAATTCAGGCGCGCCTCGTGAGGAGTGTTCCGATTTTTTGAAGTATGGCAAAACATCTTGGTAACTCCAACCGGGATTTCCTAATTCCTGCCAGTGGTCATAATCGTGAGGATTGCCCCGCAGATAAATCATGAAATTAATCGAACTGCTACCACCCAAGACTTTGCCACGGGGACAAAAGATTTTGCGGTTATTTAAGTAGGGTTCGGCTTCAGAGAAATATGCCCAGTCTACCTCAGAACCCAGAAGACTGAGGCATTGGGCTGGAATGTGAATTTCTGGTTTTGTATCGGGATTACCCGCTTCGAGGAGTAACACGGTTGTGTCACTGTCTTGTGTCAGACGGTTGGCGACTACGCATCCTGCCGAACCTGCACCAATCACAATGTAATCATAGTGAGTCATAAAATTTTCTTCCTCGGCTGTCTGGAATGGATCTGCTAATTAATGACTTGCAGTGACAATGGCTGCCATCAACTGTTCAATGTTCCAGCGACTGGTATATCGAATTCCATTAATAAACAGTGCTGGAGCAACCGTTACCCCACTATGTAATCCACTTTCGATATCTTGATTGATGCGATCGATATGTACTTGACTGGATATATTTTGCAAAAATTGAGGAATATCGAGTCCTAGATTATTAGCATACTCCACAAGATAATCGTTTCCTAACGCTTGTTGATGGGTGAACAAAATGTCATGCATCTGCCAAAACTGACCTTGGGTGGCAGCCGCTTCAACCGCTTCAGCCGCCCGTTGGGCATAAGGATGTATTTGCGGCTGTGGAAAGTGGCGAAATACAAAACACAAGTCGTTGAGCTGTTGCTGAGTTGCCTTGATTAATCGGTGAACTTCGCCACAAGTGGGACACTGGTAGTCACCATATTGGACGAGTGTCACTGAAGTGCTCACCCTACCCTGAATATGATCTTGTTTTGAAATCGGCACAAGCAACCGATTACAATCACCGAGACTCATGAAAGCACCTCTTAGGAAAGGAGTGCAGCAGGTAGAGACAGATGATTGCTATGAAACCTCTTCCACAATTGGGTAAACCAATACCTCTCTGTTATCTGTTGCATACTCTCAATTTAGAGAGTTAAGTCGATTGTGTCGCTGAGAAAAACTTCAGAAGATAAGCTGACAAATTAGGCAACTGATAAACTGACAAATTTGACAGGTATGAGGCTACAGGCTAACAATGCCCCGCCTTAAGGCAACGATCACAGCCTGAGTGCGATCCTCCACGCCCAGCTTGCTTAAAATATGATTGATATGAAAATTGACTGTGCGTTCTGTAATATGTAGAGCTTTGCTAACGGCTTGGGTACTCTTACCCGTTGTAATGAGTTGAAGCACCTCTAACTCGCGATCGCTTAATTCTGGACTCGTCATGCGTTCTAAGAGTTTGGCACCTACATGCGGTGGAATGTGCTTCTGTCCTTTGTAAACAGCGCGAATAGCGGACAGCAATTCTTGTGGCTCGGCATCTTTGAGTAAATACCCTTTAGCACCTGAGCGCAATCCTTGATAAATTTCTTCATCGCCATCGTAAGTCGTCAACACGATGATCCGAGCAGCAGGAAACTCGGCGCAGATGGCAGTAATGGCAGCGACTCCATCCATCTGGGGCATTCGCAAGTCCATCAAAGTCACATCTGGCTGCTGTTGACGAAAGATGGTGAGGGCCTCACGACCATTCTCAGCTTGTTCAACGACAAGAATATCTAGCGCTTCTTCCAGCATAGTAACTAAGCCCTGACGCACAACCGGGTGATCGTCCACAACCAGAACACGAATAGCATTGGGTTGGCTCATGATGGCTCCTCCTGATTCACGGACACCACAATTTCTGTCCCTTGTCCAGGGGTACTCTGGATCTGGATCTGTGCTCCAATGCGATCGGCCCGTTCTGTCATCCCCAATAAACCAAAACCATTGTGGCTAGAAGAACGATCAATGGTAAATCCTTGTCCATCGTCCTTGATTCGTAAGATGCACTGCGTGGACTGATAGATTAGTTCAACGCGAATTTCAGTTGCGATTGCATATTTTAGTGCATTAGTCAATGCTTCTTGTCCAATCCTCAGCAGATTATTCTCCACCTCAGAGGGTAGCGGATAGGGAATACCAATGGCTTCACACATAATTGTCGTACCAGTGGATGATTCTAGCTGGGTTGTCAGTTGCTTGAAAGCGCTGAGCAAATCATTATTTTCCAATAAGTATGGACGGCGTAGCGCCTCTACAGAGCGGCGTGCCTCTGCGAGTCCAGTTCGGGCTAAGTTCTGTACTTGAGCTAGGTAAGCTTGAGCTTTTTCTGGGTCTACGGCTATCTTACTAGCAGCAGATCTAGCGTGAATGATAATACCGGTGAAGGACTGTGCCAGCGTATCGTGGATTTCTCGCGCCATGCGGTTGCGTTCTTCGAGAATCGAGGCGGCTTCGGCGCGTTTGCGTTCACGTAGTGCAGCGTTTCGCTGTTCGCTAATATCAAGAATCACCCCCAGCATCCGCACAGGCTGTCCGGCTGCATTATAAATGCCTCGACCTCTGCCAACCAACCAGTGAATACTGCCATTTGGGTAGATCACTCGATATTCAGCTTCAAAATCGGTATGAGTTGCTAGAGCTGCTGTAACAGCTTGCTCAATCCGATGAATATCTTCTGGGTGAACGCGATCGCGCCATGCCTGATAGCTACTCTCAACTTCACCTGGGACTAACCCCAGCAATCGAGCGTGGTTATCGTTCCAGTTTGTTGTGTTCTCAACGATATTCCAGTTCCAACTGCCGATGTTGGTGAAGTCCATTGTCAGCCTGCGTCGCTCTTCACTCTGCCGCAGGGCGTTTTCAATTCGTTGGCGCTCTTCAATCTCCTGCGAAAGCAGCAAAGTCCGCTCAATTACTCGTTGTTCCAATGTTCGGTTATAGTCGGCTAGCAGTTTCTCTGCTTGTTTGCGCTCAGTGATATCTTGAAAGGCTGCGATCGCATAAACTACATTGCCCTGTTCGTCAAAGACAGGAGTCCCCCACACCTCAACTGGAATAGTTACATTGTTTTGGTGAATTTCCAGATTATCAACTGTGGTGCGTTCGCCGTTCAATGCCTGGATAATAGGGAGTTTCTCAGTGGGATAGTTTTGCTCACCTCCCGCCAGATAACATTGATAAACCTCTGGAATTCGATCCGGTGGTACGGCAGGATCAATTCCCTTGCCCATTAGCTGAATGCCTCGTTGATTAGCGTAGTAAGGGCGACCTGTCGCATCAACTATGCCAATTCCCACGGGAATGGCTTCTAGGAATTGAGCCATCCGACTTTCGCTAGCGCGTAGTTTTGAGTAGAGTCTGGCATTTTCAATGGCGATCGCTGCCTGGGTCGATAACAGATTCAACACCTGCGATCGAGCGGGTGTAAACGCTCCAGTTGCTGATTGATTTTCGAGATACAACACGCTGACGAGCTTACTTTGATTCAGCAGCGGCAAACAAAAAATAGATTGCGTTTGGTTGCGTTGAATATAAGGTTCATTGATAAAATTACCTTCACAAGTGGCATCGTTTAAGATGACAGATTCATGAGTCCGGAGCACATACTGAATGATTGATTCGGGTAAGCGAGTTGCCATTGGAATTGATTGCAGCACTCGCGTAGCTAAAACATTCTCACCGTCATTGAATTCACAAGAAGCTTCAATCGCCCATTCTCCTGAATTTTCCAGAAGGAGGAATCCAGTTTTTGCCCCAGCATTTTCAATTAAAATTTGCATTAAAGAACTGAGCAACTGCTCCAGTTCAATCTCACTTGAAATTGCTTGAGTTGCTTTCATCACCGTTGCTAAATCGAGAGCAATATTTGAGGTATTTGATGTGGTTTCATTCGTAGTGCAAACTGGTGTAGAAACTACTTTAGACGACTGAGGAAATAGTTGAGGATAGCGAGTTTCTAAATCCTTCACCTTTGCCGTTGCGCCCCAGCGTCCATAGCAATAGTGCGCTTCTTTCATGTAGGTTTGGGCAAACTTTTCTCTGCCGCGAGATAGGTAAAATTTTGCAGCTAATTCATAGGCTAATGCTTCCTCTTGAATATACTCATTGTCTCTAGCACAAAGAATTGCTTGTTCATAGAATTCTTCTGCCTCAAACCACTGACCCAAAACTCGTGCCGTCTCTGCTTGCACCAAATGATATTTATGCAAATAATTCATTGGTGCGTAATGTGCCCATTGCTTCATTTTCTCCTGTATAACCGCAATTTTGCTGAGGATTTTCTCCTGCTCCTGAGCGCTGCTTCCGGCGTATGTTGCGAGTCTTGCCAGAGCATTATAGAAGTAGTACAAAGGAACAAGGGGTGTCGCCATGATGCGGATCACAAAACTTTCCGCTATGGTTGCGTTCTCAGATGCCTGAGCATACTCGGAAAATAGATAGCATAGGATAAGTTTGTTGAAATGTATGAGGAAGAGTATGACTCCATCAATTTCATGGTGTGGCAGTCTATTCTCCTCATTGTAGGATTCGCCAACGAGACGGGATGGATTGACCGAGCATCCCATCAAATTTAAGACAGACTGCTGAAATATTTGAGTCCAAGTGAGTGATGGTGTCTGTTTAATTTGACGGATGGCTTCACAGTATGTTGCCATCTCGTGTTCAACCTCTACAAGTTCCTTTCCAACAAGAAAGAATTGGAGGCAGTAAGTGAAAGCGCAATAGGCAGCAAACTCTAAATCTCCAGTTTCCAGCCCAGTTTGATAGGCTTCCAGGAATGGCTTCGATGTTTCCCTAACATGCTCTTTCCAGTGAATGATGAAGTTAGTTACTGTGAACAATGTTCTAGCTTTAATTGAATGAATTTTCAGATGAGGTAACAGCCTTAATGCAAGCTGCCCAAACTCGTAGCCAGCCTCAATGTTTCCGACCATCCCACAAAGGATTAACCCAAAGTTGGCATAGGCAAAAGGAGACACAAACGTATTGCCATATTGGATTGACAAGTTGACCTGTTTAAACACAAGTAGAGGCACCAAATCAGGAGCCGCATGATAGGCAACGAGCGTTATCCTAGATAGAATTCGCATTGCTGCTAGCTTCTCTGGCTTAGCCATTTCTGGCAATTGGCTCAAGTCCTGGATCGGTTTCTCGTCAAAGCGGGATGTGATTGCGTCGAGTTCAAGGTGAATATCTGACTGACTTAGCTTTTCGGGAAAACAGATCCCCAGTTGCTGCAAAACTTGCAATCCAGTGTTGATTGCTTCTAATAGCTGGTTCTGCGCGATATAAGTTTGAATTTTGGCTTCATAGACTTTCACGCTATTGAGAACAGTCTTGGCTGCTTGAAGAATGATCGCTGCCCAAGATTCTACCTGCTCAAACTCACCACACAAGTACGCAACTTCTGTTATCTCTATATATAACTCTAAGGTCAGGTCATAGTTGGTTTGCCAGCTAGACGCTGCCAGCCATGCTCTCCCTGTGGCTAAATAGTTTTGAGCCATACCATAAGCGATCGCTGCCTTTGCTTTCTGACCTGCCAATAGATTAAGTTTGGCAATTTCATCTCGTTCTGCTTGATCAGTGACCCGTTCAATCCCATGATTGAGATGGTCCACAATTTCAAACAACCGCTCTGATAACCGCTCTGGCAACGTTTTTTCAAGTAAATTTCGACCGATTTGCAGATGAACCGCCTGTTTGTGCGACTCATCGATTAAGGCGTATGCCGCTTGCTGTACGCGATCATGCAAAAACTTATATTCTTGAACTAACAAGTTCTCATCTAATTCGGAGAGAGGCTGAATTAATCCAGCTTGTACCGCTGCCAGTAAATCTAGAGAAACTGCTTGAGGAGGTTGCTCACAAACGATCGCTAACGTATCTAAATTAAACTCAGCACCGACACAAGCCGCTAACCGGAGAATTCGCTGTGTGTTCTCTGGTAGTTTCTTCAACTTGAAGAGTAGCAACTCCACTACATTATCGGTAATTGCTTGGGCTTGTATTTGAGCAATATCCCACTGCCAGCGGTAGTGTTCCGCGTCACAGCTCAGAAAATTTTCGCTGTACAGCATTCGCAAAAATTCGCTGACGAAGAAGGGATTGCCCTCAGTTTTACGCAGCACCAACTCAGCTAGGGTACGAACGGAGTCAGCATCCTGATGTAGTGTCTCGGCAATCAACTGACTCAACGGCTCCAGTGTTAAGGGTGCCAGGACAATCTCCTGAAGCACTGCCCCTTGTTTTCGCAGTCTCTCCAGCGTTAATATCAATGGATGTGTTGGATTTACTTCATTATCTCGATAGGCTCCAATCAAAAATAGCGATTGGGTTTGCTCATCAAGCAGCATCAGTTCGATTAACTTCAGCGTAGCTGAGTCAATCCACTGCAAATCATCTAAAAAGATCGCAAGTGGATGTTCCTTTGAACAAAATATCCGCATCAACGTCTGAAAAATGCGATTGAAGCGATTTTGAGCTTCCGTTGCACCAACTTCCGGTACGGGTGGCTGCTTGCCAATAATCAGTTCAAATTCAGGGATCACATCAATGATGATTTGTCCGTTGTTGCCCAAGACTGTTAGAAGTCGCGATCGCCACTGTTGCAATTGCTCGTCGGGTTCACCCAGCAGTTGCTGCACCAATTTTTGCAGAGCATGGGCGATCGCGCTGTAAGGAATATTGCGCTGAAATTGCTCAAATTTACCAGAGATAAAATAGCCGCGCTTTTGGGTGATTGGTTTATAGAGTTCCTGCACTAATGCTGATTTCCCAATTCCAGCATAGCCAGATACCAACATCATTTCGACTTTGAATCTTGGGTTGCCCGTTTGTTTCCTCTTTGAAGTCGTTTCTGAATCGTTCTGTAAAGAAGCGACGCGCTCGAAAGCTGCTAGTAACATTGCAACTTCCTTGTCCCGTCCATACAGTTTTTGTGGAACTTGAAAGTGATCGGAAACATCTTGAAGACCTAGTTGAATGCTATCAATTCGACCAGTTTCTTCTAATTGATGAACACAGAGTTCTAAATCGGCTTTGATTCCCCAAGCACTTTGATAGCGCTCCTCTGCATTTTTCGCCATCAATTTCAAAATAATATCTGAAACGGGTTTGGGAATCGATGCCTTCAGTTCGTGAGGCGCAATAGGTTGTTTGGCAATATGACAATGGACTAGCTCAAGAATGTCCGTTGTTGGAAACGGCAGGTGTCCAGTTAGAAGTTCGTAGAACGTCACACCGAGTGAGTAAAAATCGGTGCGGTAATCGAGCGAACGGTTCATGCGCCCTGTTTGCTCTGGAGACAGGTAGGCAAGTGTCCCTTCTAAAACATGCGGGCTTTTGAACGTTGGATGAGTGCGGCTAAATTGGGTAGCAATCCCGAAGTCAATGATTTTGACAACGCCAGTATTCGGATTAAGGACGATATTTCCGGGGTTGATGTCTTTGTGGATGACATTAGCGGCATGAATTCTGCCCAGAATATCTGTAATGTCGATCGCAAGCCCGAGAAACGTGGATAAGGGCATGGGGCAGAAGGTTTCTGGGCGCTTGTGCATCCATTGCTCTAAAGATTCTCCGCCAAAATCTTCTAAGAGAATGACGAGAGTGCGTTGATACTCCTGCTGGCTGTATGCCTTGATAACACCTTCCTCTTTGAGAGAACGGGTAATTTCATATTCCTGTCTGTAGCGTGTTAGTTCTTGGGGAGAGGGATAATCAAGCTTAAGCATTTTTACGATAAGCGATCGCTCATCTTTCACTCTGATGCCCCGATAGACTAAAGATGCTGAACTCTCATAGATTTTGTTTTGAATGGCAACTCCAGCTAGGGCAATCATTGAACTCTCTCCCGATGAGTATCATGAGCTGAGTTAACTTTGTCAGACAGACACGCTCAATGAATATACTTCCTTAGACATAGAGCCTGAATCCCCTCTTTAGGTTATCCAGTCAGACTGGAACGCCGTAAACGTGCAGCAGATGTGCGGAAGCTGAGTTCAAATTAAATTGGTATCACTAGAGTACTGACTTTTTTGATTAAATCGAGGGTAGAAAACCCTTTGGTTAAATAATCCGTTGCTCCTAAGCGTTTTGCCTCATCAAACCACTCCTCGGATAAGCGTGAGGAAATCACGAGAATTGGAACTGTGATGCCCGCTTTTCGGCATCGATCCACCAAGGTAAAGCCGTCCATATTCGGCATTTCAATATCCGTAATCACGAGATTGGGTTGGGGATGAGCTTGTAGCCAATTCCAGGCTTCTAGCCCATCCCGACAGCTATGAGTAGAATAGCCGTAAGTATTCAACGTCGCCTCAAGTCGTCGCCGCATCAATGCCGCATCATCCACAATTAAGATAGATTGGGTGACATCATTAGCGTCCCCAACACCAGAATTGGATGATGGAACAGTTGCAGCATCAACAGCCTGCGAGGAAGAGGACAACAGTCGTTCTGCCAATTTGTGAGCTTCTAGAACGGGAAACAACGTCCCATTGGTTCGTAAGCTCACACCAATTAACCCATCGGGTGCAACCAGTGGCTTTGGTAGTGGATTGATCAGGATTTCAGAGTGTTCTAAGAGTTCGTCAGCCAGTAACCAAACATCTTGTGTGGCTTCCTCTCCATAGATATAGAGGCAAACGGTTGTATCTGTTAATGGGCGATCGCCACAATGAGGTTGCCAGTACTTGAGCAAGTCTAGGGCAGGACGTGAGCCAGTTTCATCCTCGATGGTGTATGAGAAGGCAGAGTGAGAATCTTTAACGGGGGACACCGTCAAGTTGCTTAATAGATTGAGCGTCTTAATATCTTCGACAGGAAGAGCAAAGGTCGAATCACCTGAACGTAGTACTACACAGGAGACTAACAGGTGAGGCACCGGAAATTGGAGATGAAACGTTGTCCCAGAACCTGGAACGCTATGGAGCGTCAGCCGTCCTCCTAATCGAGCGACTTGAGCCGCAATCACATCCATCCCAATTCCACGCCCAGAAATCTCGTTCACTTGACTCCGAGAACTGAAGCCTGGTTGACAAATGACTGCCAGGAGTTCGGCTGGTGTTTCGGTGTTCGAGAGCGGTAATCCTAAAGCTTCGGCTCTGGCTTGAACGGCTTTGGCATCCATCCCGCGCCCATCATCCTTCAGTTCAAACTGGAATAGATTTCCCTGCCGCAGGAGCGATAGTGTCAGGGTGCCTTGTTCCGGTTTCCTCCCGGCGACTCGCTCCGCTGAGGATTCTAATCCGTGATCGTAGGCATTGCGAATTAAGTGAAGTAACAAGGGTTCCAAGTTTCGGGCTGT